>PXAW01000279.1 GCA_003567055.1 Hyphomicrobiales bacterium | reverse complement strand
CCGCCCCGGAACTCGTGGCCAGCGTCAACGCCGCGCTCAAGGGGGCGCCCGGCATCGCGCTCGGCAATGTCGTGGGCAGCAACATCGCCAATGTCTTTCTCGTGCTGGGCATCGCCGCGCTGATCTTCCCGCTCGCGACCAACCGCGAGGCCTATCGGCGTGACGGGCCGGTGCTCATTCTCGCCACCGCCATCCTCGTGATGATGGTGCTCTCGGGTGAAATCGGGCGGATTGCCGGGGTGATCGGGATCGTGCTGCTGATCGCCTATACCGGTTTCACCTGGTGGAGCGATCGCCGCTCGCTCGATGCCGGCGCGGTGATGCACGGGCAGGAGGCCGAGGAGATCGACGAGATTCCGCAAAGCCGCATGTCCGTCGCCCTGCTGATGGGCTTCGGCGGGCTGGCCGCCGTGCTCTACGGGGCGGATCTGCTGGTGGACGGGGCGATCGGCATCGCCCGCGGCTTCGGCCTGTCGGAAGCGGTGATCGGGCTCACCATCGTCGCCATCGGCACGTCGCTGCCCGAACTCGCCACCGCCGTGATCGCCGCCTGGCGCCGGCATGCGGATGTCGCGTTCGGCAATATCGTCGGCAGCTGCATCTTCAACATTCTCGGCATTCTCGGCGTGACGGCTCTGGTCATGCCGCTCGCGGTGCCGCCTGAGATCGCCCTGTTCGACGTCTGGGTGGCCGCCTTCGCGGCAATCGTCTTCGTCATCTTCGCCATGACCGGCTGGCGCATCGGGCGCCGCGAGGGCGCGGTGCTCAGCCTGCTCTATGTCGCCTACATCGCGATCCAGTTCTTGCCGGGCCTGCGGGGGATGATCGGGCTGGGGTGAGGGGGGGTAGAATACAGCCTTTGAATAATTTAATCCGAAATTGCAATTTTAGATCATATTGACTATCACCCTCCGGCGTCGCGGGGGGAAATTGCCGGATGAAGCTGGATACGAAAGCGTTTTTTGAAGCGTGCAGAGGCGATAGCGACTTGATGGCCTTCATCGCAATTTGCATGATGGCTACGGTGATCGCGGTAACAAAATCGTTCTTTCTTGCTGCTGGAATGGCGGCGGTCTTTGCGATAATCTGGATATTGATCAGAAGCGCGTTATTAAAGGTACGGATAAGGGAAGAGGCTGCGGGGATTCGGCGTAAAACAGGGCATTTGTCGAAAGATGTAATTGATACCTGCGCGACCAATAACGAACGAAGCGAATTGGAAGTGGGGCACGGAAAGGATCATCATGATGGCTGACATTGATCCAACTATCCTCAGTATCGTCACCGTCGTTGCGGCGCTCGCCGGCGCTTCTATGGCGTGGTTCTGGCGCAGTAAGGCCGAACTTGAGCACCGTTACGATTTCCTTCTGCACCTTCGCCAGGATCTCTGTCAGGCATTTTCTGCAGCGAAGCGCGTGCTTCAGGAAAACGATCTGCCTCCGCAAGTGCGTCGCATGATCCTCTTTCTCGTCTCCGGCTATGCCGACGAGGCACGTGGCAAGGCGTTTGCCGATTTCATGCTGGACCATGTCGCAGCTGGCGCCCGCGATGCCGAGAAGCCTTCCGAAGACGGGATCAGCGCTGCCATGGAAGATCTGTGGCGCAGGGATCCGGACCTGGCGAAGGAGGTTCACGGCATCCTGGCCAGCCTGTCCTTCGGGCTGATGATGCTGAACAATATCGAGCGTTTCCGCGTACGCCGCCTCGAGGCCGAAACCGCGCGTGCGCCGGACACACTCATCCAGCGTCTGGCAAGTATCATCAAACGCGATCTGGAAGACGGCCCTCGGCCCGATGGTGGCGGCTTGCGCCCGATCTGACGCCGCTATGCAAAAACAGGCGGAAGCGCGCACGCCCCCGCCTGTTTCACGCGCAATCACCGCATCGTCGGGATGACGAATTCCGCGCCGTCCTTGATGCCGGAAGGCCAGCGGGAGGTGACGGTCTTGGTCTTGGTGTAGAAGCGGATCGCGTCCGGGCCATGCTGGTTGAGGTCGCCGAAGCCGGAGCGCTTCCAGCCGCCGAAGGTGTAATAGGCGATCGGAACCGGGATCGGCACGTTGATGCCCACCATGCCGACATCCACCTGCGCGGCGAAATCGCGGGCGGCATCGCCGTCGCGGGTGAAGATCGCGACGCCGTTGCCGAATTCATGCTCGTTGGCGAGCGCGAGACCCTCATGGAAGCTCTTGGCGCGCACCACGGAGAGCACGGGGCCGAAGATCTCTTCCTTGTAGATGCGCATGTCCTTCGTCACGTTGTCGAACAGGCAACCGCCCATGTAGAAGCCGTTCTCGTAGCCCTGCATGGTGAAGCCGCGCCCGTCCACGGCGAGGGTCGCGCCCTCCTTGATGCCGATCTCGACGTAATCCTTGATCTTGTCGAGATGCGCCTTGGTGACGACGGGGCCGAAATCGGCGCTCGGATCGGTCGAGGGGCCGATCTTGAGGGATTCGACGCGCGGGATCAGCTTTTCCATCAGCCGGTTGGCCGTCTCCTCACCCACCGGCACTGCCACCGAGACCGCCATGCAGCGCTCGCCGGCCGAGCCGTAGCCGGCGCCGATCAGGGCATCGACCGTCTGGTCGAGATCGGCATCGGGCATGATGATCATGTGGTTCTTGGCGCCGCCGAAGCATTGCGCGCGCTTGCCGGAGGCGGTGGCGCGGGCATAGACATATTCGGCGATCGGCGTCGAGCCGACGAAGCCCACCGCCTTGATGTCGGGATCGTCGAGCACGGCATCGACGGCTTCCTTGTCGCCGTTGACCACGTTGAGAATGCCCGCCGGCAGCCCGGCCTCGATCATCAGCTCCGCAAGCCGCATCGGCACGCCCGGATCACGCTCGGAGGGCTTGAGGATGAAGGCGTTGCCGCAGACGATGGCCGGGGCGAACTTCCACATCGGGATCATGGCGGGGAAGTTGAACGGGGTGATCCCGGCCACCACGCCGAGCGGCTGGCGCATCGAGTAGATGTCGATGCCGGGGCCCGCGCCTTCGGTATATTCGCCCTTCATCAGATGCGGCGCGCCGAGCGAGAACTCGCAGACTTCCAGCCCGCGCTGAATGTCGCCCTTGGCATCGGGGACCGTCTTGCCGTGCTCGCGGGCGAGCAACTCGGCGAGTTCGTCGTAATTGCGATGCAGCAGATCGATGAACTTCATCATCACCCGCGCGCGACGCTGCGGATTGGTGGCGGCCCAGCCCGGCTGCGCGGCCTTGGCGTTCTCGACCGCGGCACGCAATTCGGCGGTGCCGGCGAGCGCCACCCGGGCGCGCACCTCGCCGGTCATGGGCTCGTAGACGTCGGAGAAGCGCCCCGACTTGCCCTCGACGTGTTCGCCCCCGATGAAATGGCCATAGGTCTTCATGCGTTATCCTCCCGGAAGTCTTTCAAGCCTTGACCGTCTGTTTGCGGCATTTCGGCATTGGATAAAACCGTATTCCCCCGTCCAGCGTCGTGCAAGTTCGGCAATCCGCGCCGTGTCGGAATGCCATTCCCGTCGCAACAACGCCCCGCCATCGATGGATGACGGGGCGCCGTTTGCGTCTGTTGCGGATGCGACCGATCAGGTGCGGCGCACCACATAAACCTTCGCGCCGAGCCCGATCGCGGGCAGATGCGGACCGTGGGCATCTTCCAGAATGGTGATGCTGCCGGCCTTCTGCGCATCGCGCAGCCTGGCCTCGAAGGCCGGATCCTCGAGCGTGTGATCGTTCAGCGAGACCACGAGCAGACCGCCGCTGTCGAGCGCGGCCAGCGCTCCATCCAGGGCCGTGACGGGTGCCGCACCGGCGCCGATCGCGCCGACGGCGACGATCGCGGCATAGCCCTTCGCGCGGTTGTCGAAGGGATTGTCCGGATCGCAGACCCAGAGATCGCGATAGGCCTTCTTCTCGCGGGCGACGTCGAGCATGCCCTGCGAGATATCCGTACCGTCGATATGCGCGAAACCGGCTTCATGCAGCGCCACACCGGAAATGCCGGTACCACAGGCGAAATCGAGCAGCGGGGCCGATTTGTCGCCGAGATGGCGGGCGAGCGCCTCGGCGCAGCGCCCGGGCGTGCGATAGTCGTTGTCGACCAGATCGGCATCATAGCTCTTTGCCCAGTCATCATAGTAACGGCGCATTTCTTCGCCGCCATCAACGGAATAGATATTGTCGAGATAGGCACTCTCGCGCGCCATGTCATTCTCCGTATCTGTTTTCAGGATGGTAGGGGGTATATCAATTGCTGCGCGAATTGGCAAATCCAGCAATCATAGCAATCCAGAATTTCAATAATGACAGGTATGATATTTGGTGGAAAGCGTTAGATTTCTTTGTGTCAAGAATGAGCGCTTCCATATGTAAGCCTGTTTCCCTAGTAGAAACAATATTCAGTACAATTCAGGATATATTCCAGCGTGTAAAAGCTATTTTAAAGAAACAAAAGGGCAAACGTAATATTTATCTTTATCGGATTGAATCATGCCTCTGTTCAAACCGGGATAAACCAATGCGCTCCGCTTCCTTCTCGCGAAAGATCTTCCTTTCTCTCGGCTCACTGCTTGCCGT
>PXAW01000620.1 GCA_003567055.1 Hyphomicrobiales bacterium | reverse complement strand
CGAGGACCACGTCTCCAATTCCACCTGGTGCGGGCGCAAGGCGCGCACCATCGTGGAGAATGTCGAGCAGATCGTCGCCGGCGAATTGCTGATGGCCGCGCAGGCACTCAGCCTCGTGGCGCAGGTGGCCGAGGGCTACCCGCTCGGCAAGGGCTCGCAGGCCGCGCTCGACGCCATCCGCGAAACCATCCCGCCCGCCCTCGAGGGCGATCGCTGGTACGCGCGGGAAATGGGCGACGCGCTGGCGTTGGTGCGCTCGGGCGCCGTGGTCGATGCCGTCGAGAACGCGGTCGGTCTGCTGGAGTGACCTCGCCGCATGCTCGGCAAGGAAAGTCTTAACGGATACGAGGCATGCTCGGGCCATGTCGCTGCGGAAACTGCCATGGATGCTGCTGATCGTTACCGGAATGCTGTTGCCGGCGCCGGTTGCGCATGCTTATGATGCGCTCGGCTTCAATGACCTTCCGGAGCGTATCCGCAACCAGCTTTTCGATCTGTCGCGGCGCTGCTCGCTGCTCGGCGGCAATCCCGGTGATCCGATGGATGCAGTGGGCTTCGCCGATTTCGATCGCGACGGCATGCCCGACATCATTCTCGACGAAAACCGTTTCGTCTGTGAAGGGCTGCGTCGTGGCGCGGTATGCATGCAGACGGGTTGCCGGACCTATGTCACCCTGTCACAGGACGGGCGCTGGCGACCGGTCTTCGATGTCGTCGGATCCTATTGCATCGATTTCGACCGCTCCCCGCCGGATCTGATCACGATCCAGCGCAACTTCCTCGCCGATGGCTCGATGAACATCATCAATATCCGCTACCAGTTCCGCAGGGGAATGGCGTTCCAGCGCGGGCTGGATACCTGCGACGGGCGATGAGATGGCCTGAAATGTAACAGGCGTTCATATTTTCTTAACGATTGATTCACGATTACGGCGCATGATCACAGGATCATTGTCTCCGGCGGTCCGGGTATGACCGCTGCAAGAGAGGGCGCGGCATGGAATTTTCCGGCGTCACCAAACCGATACCGCCGTCTTCGCAATCGGCCCTGCAGCGCACCGATGCGCCGATGTCGGCTGCAGCCGTGCGCACCCAACTGCCCAAGGATGCCGCCGTTCAGCAGGTGGAGCGCTCCGCTGCGATGCAGCTCGAAATCCGCGCCGGGAGCCAGCGCCAGGGCGCACTCGCCAGCCTCATGCAGCGCGCCCTCACCCTCGCAAAGGCCCGCCGTTCCGGCGCACAGTCTCCCGCCACTCCGGATCAACAGCCCGAGCACGTCTCCGCCGCCGATGCGCTGAACCTGCGCGCCTATGGTCATGGCCCGGATCACGAGCAGGAAGACGCGTCGGACATCGCGCATGAGGATCGCAAGGTCTGAATGCGATAAGCCCCGCCGCGATCAGCCGCGCACCCGTCAGATTCCGGTCAGCCGCCGCATGAAGGCCTCGCCTGCAGCGAGAGCGTCGAGGGTGATGAATTCGTCGGGCTGGTGTGCCTGGTCGATGCTGCCCGGGCCGCAGACGACGACGGGGAGATCGGCATCCTGGAAGCGACCAGCTTCCGTGCCGAAGGGGACGCTGATCGTGGCGTTGCGGCGCGCGGCATGCAGCGCAAGGCTTTCCGCATCCGATCCCGGCACGGGCGCGAGACCGGGCACGTGTACGTCGATGCTGGTCTCGATCCGTCCGTAATCGCCGAACCGGTTGAGCCGCTCGCGCTCCACCGTCTCGCAGAAGGCGAAGAAGCGCTTTTCGATCGCTGCGATTTCGAGATCCGGCAGGCCCCTGATTTCCCAGTTGAAGACGCATTCCTTGGCCAGAATATTGCGCGCCGTGCCGCCGGAAATGGTGCCGACCGATACCGTCGAGTAAGGCGGATCGAAGCGTCCGCTCGAATCGCCCGCCGCCATCAGCGCATCGCCGATCCGGTTGATCTCGCAGACGAGTTCGGCGGCGCTCGTCACCGCATTGGCGCCGAGTGCGGGCTTGGAGGAATGCGCCTCGAAACCATGCACGCGGGTGGTGTAGATGGTCACGCTCTTGTGCGCATCCGCGACCTCCAGCCCCGTCGGTTCGCCGACGATGACGGCACGCGGACGCGGCAATGCGGCGCCAAACTGCGCAATCGCATCGATCACGCCGAGGCACGAGATCTCCTCGTCATAGGAAAAAAGCAGATGCACCGGGCGGGCGAGATCGGCTGCGCACCAATCCGGCACCAGAGCCAGCATCAGGGCGAGAAAGCCCTTCATGTCGACCGCGCCGCGTCCATAGGCCCGGCCATCGGCGACCCGCAACGCAAACGGATCGCTCGTCCACACCTGCCCGGTCACGGGTACCACATCGGTATGACCGGAGAGCACGATACCGCCCTCCACCATCGGACCGATGGTAGCGACGAGCGATTCCTTGTCGCCCGCTTCATTGGGAACGCGCAGATACGGCACGCCGTACGAATCGAGATAACCGGCAATGAAATCGATGATCGCGCGGTTCGATTTGCTGCTCTCGGTATCGAAGGAAACGAGGCGCTCGAGCAGGTCGAGCGGCGTGCGACGTGTGGAATTCATGGGGAGCCTGTCGGTTGTCGAAGCAGCGCGGATGATTAATGAACCGAGCGGCGCAGATGGGGAGAATCGAGGGAGAAGGCAGGAATTTCGGCGAGGAACAGAGACCCGTCGGCGCGCAGGATTTCATAATGTCCCTGCATGGTACCGTCCGGCGTCTCCAGAGGGCAGCCGCTGGTATAGCTGAAACTGTCGCCCGGGCCGATCTCCGGCTGCTCGCCGACGACGCCGTCACCACGCACCTCCTCGACGCGACCCAGCCCGTCGGTGATGCGCCAGTAGCGGCGCAGGAGCTGCATCGGCTCGGGGGTCAGATTGGCAATCTCGACCGTATAGGCGAAGAAAAAGCGTCGTTCTGCGGGACGCGATTCCTCGTCGAGATAGCGCGGCTCGACTGTGATGCGCACACCGTTGCTCACGGCCTCGTACATGATCGTGACCTCGTTGCGGGGGACAAGAACCAGAAAATGGTGGTAAGGCGCAGCGCAGTGTTCGTCAACGCGGGGATAAGCCATGCTGGATGGGATGATGCGCCGTCTGATCGACCCGGTGCTGGACCGGATCGCCGGGCGACTCGTCCTGCGCGGAATCGGCGCCGATACCGTCACCTTCACCGGTTTCGCGCTCGGTCTCGTCAGCGCACTCGGCGTGGCGGTCGAAGCGGATGCGGCGGCGCTGCTGGCGCTCGTTCTGAGCCGGCTCTGCGACGGGCTCGACGGCGCGGTGGCGCGGCGCACCACGCCGACGGATCGCGGCGGCTATATGGATATCGTGCTCGACTTCGCCTTCTATGGCGTGATCCCGCTGGCCTTTGCGCTGCGCGATCCGGAGGCGAATGCCCTCCCTGCGGTGGTCCTGCTCTTCACCTTCTACGTGAACGGCGCGAGCTTCCTCGCCTTCTCCGCCGTCGCGGCCAAGCGGCAAATGGATTCGAAGGTGCGCGGGCTGAAATCGATCTATTTCACCATCGGCCTGGCCGAGGGCACCGAGACCATCATCGCCTTCGTCGCGATGATGCTGTTTCCCGCCCATTTCGCGCTGATCGCCTATTTCTTCGCCGGACTGGTGGCGATGACGGCGCTCTCGCGGCTCACCCTGGCCTGGACGGTGTTTCGCGACGAGCCAGAGGATGAGGCCCCGCCAGAGGGCGGATCAGCCGATCGTGACGGCGGGTCGAAGCCATAGGCCCAAGTGCCCCGCGAGCACGATCAGGGCCAGCTGCGCTCGCGCGCCAGCGCCTCGGCCTGCGCGAGCTGCTCGTCGGAAAGCTCACGCAGCGCCTCGTCGAGCCGCTCGTCATCGAGCCCCTGCCCTGCCGCGAGCAGATGCCAGGAGGCTGCCTCGACCGGATTTTGCTCGACACCGCGCCCGAACGCATGAATCAGCGCCAGGCGATTCTGCGCGATCGCATCCCCGCGCCAGGCGGCGATGCGGAACCAGGCGGCGGCGCGCTCCTCATCGGGGGCGACGCCGATACCGTTGAACACGGCGGTGGCGTATTCGACCATGCCCTCCAGGTCCCCGTTGCGTGCCGCGCGATGGAACAGGGCCGTGGCACGCGCCGGATTCTCGGCAACGCCGCGCCCCGCGCGATATAGCAGCCCGAGAGCATGCTGGGCCTCCGGGATCTCCGAATCAGCGGCATGCTGCAAGAGCCGCGCTGCCTCCTCCGCCCCTTCCTCGCCGCCGGTTTCCAAAAGGATCAGCGCGAGATTGTAGGAGGCGGGCGCGTGCCCGGCTGCTGCGGCGGCTTCGAAATGACGGCGGGCCGCTGCCGTGTCGCGCCCGATCCCGTCCTGCGCCAGGCGCATCGTCCCGAGAGCGAAATGCGCCGCCGGATCGTCCAGACGGGCCGCGAGCGCAAACCACTCGGCTGCGCGCTCGAAATCCTGTGGCAGGCCGAGACCCTGAAGATACAATTCGCCGATCAGCGTCATCGCCGCCGCATCATCCGGATCGCCTTCGAGGCGATCGGCGGCCCGCATGAAGGCGGTGAGGTAAAGGCCGCGCT
>PXAW01000601.1 GCA_003567055.1 Hyphomicrobiales bacterium | reverse complement strand
GATGAGATGTCTGACCGTCTGATCCCGCCCCCGAGTCAAAACAACCCGCCTCTTTCCTCGTGAATGCGCACCGGTGCGCGGCAATCCCGAACCCGACACTGGTCCTGCCGCAATGTCGCCCCGGACGCAATGGCCCGCCGGCGACCGCTGCGGAAGAAACTTCTGAACGGTTCGGACGTTTCATCCAGGCACGTCACGATGACGGTAACGGAAAACCACGAGGAGACCATGGCCAAAAAAGAGCGCAGCCTGAAGAACCTGCAGAAAGCCCTCTCGATGGAGCTCACCGCCGTGCACCAGTATCTGCTGCACGCGCATGTGCTTGACGATTGGGGCCTCGACAAACTCGGTGCGAAGATGCGGGAAGAAATGCAGGAGGAACTCGGCCATGCCAGCGAGTTCATCGAGCGCATCCTCTACCTTGAGGGCGAGCCTGTCGTCTCCGAGGAGAAGCCGCCGAAACGCGCCGAGACGCTGGAAGCTCTGTTCAGTTCCGATCTGAAGGAAGAAAAAGGCGCCATCGACTTCTATACCAAGGCCTTTCAGGAGGCGATGGAAGATGGTGACATCGGCACCAAGGCGATTTTCGAGCGCATCATCCTCGACGAGGAAGGCCATGCCGAATGGCTCGACCTCCAGCTCGATCTGCTCAAGCGCATGGGCGAGCCGGCCTTCATCTCCAAATATATGAGCAGCTCCGCAGATCACTGATCCTGCGTGATCCCGATTTCCGCCACCACCGGCAGATGATCTGACGCCCACCGCGCCGTGGCGGAGCGGTGGGCGTAGACGCGTAACGGCGCCCCTACCCGCCAGGTCACGATCCGGTCGAGCGCGAAGAGCGGCCAGACGGACGGAAAGCTCGCCGGCGCACGGGTCGGATCGCAGGCAGCCAGAAGCGGCGCGATGGTGGGGCTGCCCCAGATCCAGTCATTGAGATCACCAAGCAGCAGAACCGGCTCCGGCGCCGCTTGCGCAATCAGTTCGACCAGCCGGTTTGCCTGGAATCGCCGCTCGCGCAGCGACAGGCCGAAATGCGTCACCATGACACGCAGGCGCTGCCCGGCAATGTCGAGGCTGACATCGACCACGCCGCGCGGCTCACGGGCCCTGTAGAGGATCGAATGCCGCCGCACGGCGAGAACCGGATAGCGCGTGAGCAGCATATTGCCGTAATGCCCGCGATGCTCGATCAGGTTTGAGCCCGCAATCGCCTCGTAACCCGGAAGATGGGCGAGGAATTCGGCCTGCGATTCACCGCCGAGTTCCTGCTCGGGACGCCAGTTGACCTCCTGCAGGCCGATCACCGGCGCGCCGACCTCGCGAATCACCTGCGCGACGCGCTGCGGATCATGGCGGCGATCGGGGCCGACGGTGCGATGGATGTTGTAGGAGGCGGCACGAAAACGGTGAAACACATCAAGACCTTTGTCGCTCAACGGGCGGGGTGCGAAAGGCGTTCGGCGAAACGACGCCAGATAAAGCGCCAGAGACCGGCGATCGCAGCCAGCACGGAAACGAACAGCGCGATGTTGAAAGGGCTCGGATCGAGAACGAGCGCCCGCAATTGCCCGGAAAACAGGGTAATCGCGATCACCCCGGGCGCGAGGCCGAGCGCCGTACCCGCAAGATAGGGCGCGATGGCGATCCGTCGCGCTCCTGCCACCATGTTGACGAGGCCGAACGGTGCCACGGGCATCAGCCTGATCAGCAGAACCGACACCACGCCGCTGCGCATCAGCGCCTGCCCGACATGCTCGAGCCGCCCCCGCGTGAGCTTGCGCAGCCGCCTGCGCCCGATCAGCCGCCCGCTCGCGTAACCGAGGCAGGCCGAGGCGAGCGATCCTGCGGCGGCGATGGCGAGCCCGGCGAAAGGCCCGTAGATCAGTCCCGTGGCGAGGATCAGAATGAGCAGCGGGAACATCACCAGTCCGGCGACGAGATAGCCCGCGAGCATCAACGCCACGCCGCCCCACCATGACGGGGCCAGCCCCGCCGCATTCAGCCGCCCCGCCTGGTCCAGCGCCTCCCCCGGCGCCCTTTGCCAGACCAGCGCGAAGACGATCAGGGCGATGAGCGTCGCCGCCAGACCGATCAGCGCACTGCGCAACTGCCCGCGCGCGACCGCACCGGCGGTCAGATCGTCGGCCAGCCGCTCGGGTTCGGGGGTCCCCGTCGGATCGAGAATCCCGGTATCGCCGATGATGGCATCGAGCTGATCGGGCGGTGTGCGCGGGAAATCGATCAGCGTGCGGCCCGCTTGCGGGCGCAGCTTCCCGATCGCCGCCGCCATTGACCCCTCCCGCGCGATCGCCGCCGCGACATCGGCAGCCTCGCAAACGAGATGCTCGGCGAGAAGGCCGTCACGATAGCCGGTAATGCGCCCGGCATCCGCGCTGTCGGGCGCGGCGGCGAGGGCGATGTCGCATTCGCTGTCGAGGCCCATCGAGCGATTGTTGAGATTGGACGAGCCGATGCGCAGAAAGACGCCGTCGATCACCATGGTCTTGGCATGTACCATGATGGGCACATCCCCCGCCTCTCCGGTCATCGGAATGCAGATATGCAGCCGCCTCTCGTGATCGGCCTCGCGCAGCAGCGCGAGGATGCGGCGCTGGTTCATGCCCATCGCCGTCTGCTCGATCCAGCCGGAAGGCTCGCGCGGCAGGATCATGACGATCTCCGGCCCGCCGGTTTCGCGCAACCGCGCAGCCAGCGCCTCGCCGATGCGGGTGGAGGTGACGTACTGGTTTTCGATATAGATCCAGTGCCGCGCCGCCGCGATCGAGGAGAGATAGAGCGCCTCGACCTGGCGCATCTCGGTCAGGCCCTTCCAGGCCGGGCGGGTGCGGGCGATGGCGACGGGGCGATCCTTGAAATCGGGCTCCAGCCCGTCAGGCCATACCGTATCGGCATTACCGGGACGGGTCGGCGCCGCGATCGGCTCGCCCGTCGCGATTTCCCAGCGCTCGCGGGCGATCTCACCGATGCACCGGGCCGCTTCGCCGGAGATCGCGATCTGGATATCATGATGCGGTTGCGGGATCTCGCCGCCGCCCGGCTCCCGCCGGCCTTCATCGCGGGGATCATGCGCGCGGCTGTCGAGGCGCCCGGCGGAGAAATCGATCCCGCCGACGAAAGCCATCGCATCGTCGATCACCGCGAGCTTCTGATGCTGGGCCGCCCCCACGGGATGCTGGTTGTCGAGCGCATAGGAGGCGCGGCGGTGGTTGAGCCAGTCGATGCGCAGACGCGGCAGCCATTCGCGGTCGATTTTATAGAGCAGCGGCGAATCCCAGTTGAGAACATGGATGCGCAGATCCTTGCGCCGCTTCAGGAGAAAGGTCAGAAATTCGCCGAGCGTATTGGGAACACCCGGCATCGCCCGGTCGGGATATTCGAGGGCGATGCGGCTGTTGACGTCCCAGCCGATGATGATGATCGAAACTCGCGCATCGAGCGCGGCGCGCTTGAAGGCGCGGAAATAGCTCTCCCCATCGACGAGGCACGCCACCCGATCCGCATGGGCCACCCGCCAGCAATTATCACCCTCTTCGAACAGGTGGCCGGCGCTCATATGATCGGGAGCCTTTCGATATCGTTCGACGAAACGATTCGCCGCGCACAGGGGACGCAAACCGTTCCCAGACTATCTCATGATGCCGCTCTGGTGAACACGCTCACTGCGCCGGCAGCTGGTCGATCGGCGTCGCTTCCACCGTCGGGCCGAGCAGCAGGCGCGCGGCGCCGGAGCGCTGGATCAGCGCGTTGGCGTCGGGGAGGATGGCGATATCGTGCCAGGGGCCCTGGATGTCGAAGGAGAGCGCCGAGACCATGTCGCCATCCGCGACAGCCTCGTTGCTCTGCACGGCGGCGCGGGCGGAGATGCGCCGGTCGGGGATGAAGAAGATCCCCTGCACCACACCGGAAATGGAGGGCGCCTCGAATCCGGCATCGACGACCTTGCCGAGACCGTTCTCGACCAGGAGACCGGCGCGGGCCTCGTCGAAGGGGGTCATGCCGCTGCGCAGATTGCGCGAGGCAGTCAGCGGCTGGTGCTCGAAACGACGGATCGCATCATCGAGGGAGATGCCGACGAACTGGCCGTCGCGGATCGTCAGGCGCCCCTCGCCGACTGCACGGCGAGCCATGTCGAAGGCATGAACCCCGCGCGCCTGCACGGTGAATTCGCCATCGGCGCGTCCGGTCACCCAGGTCGCGCCGCCGCTCTCGCGGAAAGTCGCGCCGAGATTGATCGCGTCGACCGAGCCCTGCGCCCGCAATTCGACGCCGCCCCCCTCCTCGACCCGCGTCAGCGCCAGCCGGCCCCGCGCCGTACCGCCATGGATCATGGCGCGGCTGAGCGCGGTCTCGATGCGCCCCTCCTTGACCAGAACACTCATGGCGAGATCGCTCATGCGCAGGCCGCGCAGCTGCGCCTCATTGGCCGAGATGCGCAGATCGAGATCGGCGCCGCTCGTCTGCGACAGATCATACCGGCTGAACCGCCAGGGGCCCGACGGCATGGCGGATTCGAGGAAGGGCGCGGCGAAATCGTCGAGCATCAGCGTATTGGCCGCCAAT
>PXAW01000122.1 GCA_003567055.1 Hyphomicrobiales bacterium | reverse complement strand
TGCGTGCCGTTGCCGTGATGCACGTCGATATCGAGGATCGCGACCCTGGCCGGGCGGCCCTCGCGCGCCGCGACCCGGGCCTGCAGGCGGCGCGCGGCGATGCCGGAATTGTTGAGAAAACAGAAGCCGCCGGCGGAATCGGCATAGGCATGATGGCCCGGCGGGCGGCACAGTGCGTAAGCGACGCCGTCTTCGAGCGCAGCATCGGCTGTTTCGACGGCGACCTGTGCGCCCGCATGGATCGCCTCCCAGGTCCCGGCACGGATCGGTGTCGAGGTATCGGCAGTATAGTAGCCGAGCAGCCCGAGCAGCCCTTCGGGGCGCGTGTGCATGTGCGGGCGCGAGAAGTGGCCCGAGAGCACCTCGTCCCCGATGCCGGGCAATTCGTGACGCCGGTCCCAGGTTTCGCGCAGGAAGGCGATGTAACCTGCATCATGCACGGCGAGTATCGGCTCCAGGCCGTGATCCCCGGGCTCTGATACATCATGTGCTCTGCTGACCGCGTCTCGCAGAATCGCATAGCGATCGGCCTGTTCGGGATGGGTGACGATGCTGCCGCGCCGGAAATACCGGTCGGGATCATGGCGGGCGGAGGCGGGGCTGTGGAAGACGCGCATGGTTTTTCGACACCGTTTCTCTGGGCGGGGTGACGCTGCTCGGCGAGGAGGCCAAAAAAAAGATCGCCGGGCAAGGCCCGGCGATCAATCGGAATTTGTGCAAGATTGTCGGGGTATCGCCGTCAGGCGGTACCCGGGGCCGCAAGGAACGGCAGACATCCTTCGTCAGTCGGCCCGCTTCGACATGGCCTCTGCGGATTCCGTGCTCGCGAAGGTCTCGGCGATCTGGGCAAGATTGTCGAGCAGCTTGCGCGACTTGATCTTGGATGCCGAAACGATCAGGCGCTGCACGCCGTCATCGGCGAGAATGTCCTGACGCCCGGTTTCGCGCGGCTCGACATCGTCGGAGAAGCTGAAGAAGAACTCGATCGGCTGGTCGGTCGAGAGCGAAACCTGATGCAGGCGACCTGCGCCGATGCGATCCGTGCCGTTCTCATACTTCTGAATCTGCTGGTACGTCACGCCGATCATCTCGCCGAGCTTCTGTTGGCTCATCTTGGCGATCCGCCGTGCAAGACGCACCCGTTGTCCGACGAAGCGGTCGATATCTGTGGGGCAACGCGTTGTCATGTTTGCATCATCTTCTGGTTGAGAGTGGTGTTGTATACATAAGCCTGAAACTCTCGAATGTAAATCCTCCATGCATACATTTTGGTACAATGTGTGGAAACGCTGGATTGGCAGACCACTGTACCATTGCGCCGTCAGCAACTGCTACACTCTTCTTGAAAGCAAATTTTTCCTGCCAGATCAGTCGGATACCAGACATTCAGTCAAATTCGCAAAGGTAAATCAGTGGCAAATTGAAACCGAGGGTAAGAGACTTTCCGCTTTTGCATGTGCAACATTACACATGTTTCGATGCGCTATTATCCCTGCTCACAGTGCGCAGTTGAGCAGAAACGGCGCGAATCACCATCATTGACTGTATGTCAGTCAGGGCGGGAACGCGGTGATCGTCATGTCGGTTCCTACGGAGTATTACGTATAACCTAGCGGAAAGTGCGACTTCCGGTCGCTTCTATTCGAACACGATCGCCGGTGCCTCGCGCCGGAAACCGCCGCTTTCGAGGTTTTCCCAAAGCGCACCGGCAATGCCGCGATAGACCGTCGCGAACGGACCCTCCGGCTGCAATGCGGTGACAGGCCGTCCCGCATCCGAGGTCTCGCGGATCGCCATGTTGAGCGGCACTTCGCCGAGGAAGGGCACGCCGAGCTTTTGTGCTTCGTCGCGCGCGCCGCCATGGCCGAAGATGTGCTCCACATGGCCGCAATTGGGGCAGATATAGGTGGCCATGTTCTCCACGATTCCCAGAACCGGGATTTCGGTGCGCTGGAACATGGCGACGCCGCGCCGCGCATCGAGCAGGGCGAGATCCTGGGGCGTCGAGACGATGACGGCACCCGATAGCGGCGTGGCCTGAGCCATGGTGAGCTGCGCATCGCCGGTGCCGGGGGGCATGTCGACGATCATCACGTCCAACTCGCCCCAGTTCACCTCGCGCAGCATCTGCGTGATCGCCGACATGACCATGGGGCCGCGCCAGATCATCGGCGTCTCCTCATCGACCATGAAGCCGATCGACATGACCTTGACGCCGTAATTCTCCAGCGGAATGATCTTGCGGTCCGGCCCGGCCTTCGGCTTGCCCGACAGCCCGAAAAGCTTGGGCATGGAGGGGCCGTAGATATCGGCATCCATCACCCCGACCTTCAAACCGAGCGCGGCGAGGCCGAGCGCGATGTTGCAGGCGGTGGTGGATTTGCCGACGCCGCCCTTGCCGGAGGCCACCGCGACGACGTGTCTGACCCCCTCGATCTTCTGGGCGCGGGCATTGGGGGAGGGGGTCTTGCGGTTACCCGGTTCGCGCAGGGGCTGGGCCGGCGCCCCCGCGCCGCCGCTCTCGCCCGCCGGACGGTCAGCGGTGAGGCTGACCAGCGCGCGGCTCACCCCGGGCATCGCCTCGACGCATTGCTGCGCTGCCTCGCGCACGGAGGCCATGGCCTGCGCTTCCGTCTGATCGATGGCGATGGAAAAGGCGACGCGCTCGCCCTCGATCACGATCTCCGACAGCCGCCCCGAATCGGGCAGGCTCTGGCCGCCGGCGGGCAGGCGTATGGCTTTGAGGGCTTCTCGGATATCCTGAGCGGTGACCGGCACGGAAGGCTCCCTTGTCTGTTGCTGCTCTGATTTAGCGCCCGATCACCGCTGCCGTAAGGATCGCCGCGCGATTTTTCGCGGGGCGGTCACGTCCCGTGCGTGTCGCGCGCAACCTTCTGACCGCGAAAGAAGATGAACAGCCCCGCCCCCACGATGATCGCCGCGCCGCCGAGCATGGCGAGGCGCGGCACGTCGCCGAAGACGAGATAGCCGAAGATCACCGCCCAGAACAGCAGCGTATACTGAAACGGCGCCACCGTCGCCGCATCGGCGAGTTTCAGCGCCCGGTTGATGCACATATGCGCAAACATGGCGACGACGCCGAGCAAAGCGAGCAGCGCGAAATCGAACCCGTCCGGCGTCACCCAGGTGACCGGCGCGAGGACGAGGCCGAGCAGCAGCGCGCCGATGGTCTGCCAGAAGACGAGGGTGATGTCGGGTGTCGCACGCAGCGAACGCCCGGTGAGCATCATGAAGGCGAAGGCGAAGCTGCCCGCGATGGCGACGAAGGCGGGCATGGTCAGGGTCGCTGCCGAGGGCTGGAGTGCAACGATCACGCCGACGAAGCCGATCATGATCGCGCTCCAGCGCCGCCAGCCGACATGCTCGCCGAGGAAGATCGGCGACAGCGCCGCGACATAGATCGGCGCGGCGAGCCAGAAGGTCATCACGTCGGCGAGCGGCAGGTAGATCACCGCCGTGTAGAAACAGAAGACCTCGAAGGTCGAGAAAGCCACGCGCGTCGCCTGCATGCGCGGCTGCTCCACGCGAAACAGCGGCGCGATGCCGGTGCGCCAGATCAGCGGCACGAGGATGAGAAGCGCGGCGGCGGAGCGGATCAGCAGCACCTGGCCGACCGAATAGGTCGCCACCAGCCATTTGCCGAGCGTGTCATTGACCACGAAGAGAAAGATGCCAAAGAGCATCACTGCGATGCCCAGAGCCGCGCTCGGCGTCGCAAGCGCCGTGCTGAGCCGCGCCAGTGCCCCCGTCATCACCCGTTTCCTCGCTCATGGCGCCGGTTGATACCGCGCGCCTCGTTTTGCGCAACTGTGCCGGGAAACGGTTTGGAAGGGAATGGGGATCGCGCGCAAGTCCCGATGCGGGGCCCCGCCCCCGGATCGGGACGCAGGAGGGCGTTTCAGGCGGAGCCTTCGATCAGCGATTTCGCGAGCATGCAATGCACACCCTTGTTGCCGTTGACCACCTGGGTGATGCGCAGATCCGCCGCGAGGCTGCACAGCGTATAGGCATCCTCGCGCGACAGCCCGGTGCGCGCGGTGATCTGATTGATCATCTGGCGCAGGGCAATGACGACGCAATCATCGAGATCGGGATCGAAGGCCATGGTGATCAGATGCGTCGGCGTCTCGGCCATCGGCCAGTCGAGCACCATGTCGGCGCGTGCGGTGAGGGTGAACTGCCCGATCAGGCCGGTCTCGATCGCGGTGATGCAGACCTCGCCGTCACCCTGCGCGCCATGGCCGTCGCCGACGGAGAAATGGCCGCCATCGACGAAGCAGGGCAGGTAGAGCGTGGTTCCCGCCACGAGTTCCTTGTTGTCGAGATTGCCGCCATTGCGCCGGGGCGGCAGGGTCGAGAGCGCGCCCCAGGCCGGCGGCGGCGCCACCGCCATCACGCCGAAGAACGGGGCGAGCGGCAAGTCGAGCCCCCAGGGCAGGCGCCCGGTCATCCGCTCGCGGTCGAGGGGGATGTGCATCAGCCGATTCTCGGTGAAATCATCGGGCAGCGCGCCCTTCAGGGGCCCGATCGTGTTGTAGCCCCAGTCGTAATGCAGATCGATCGC
>PXAW01000130.1 GCA_003567055.1 Hyphomicrobiales bacterium | reverse complement strand
GTCTTGAGATCATGGGCGATGTTGTCGGAGACCTGCCGCATCCCGCCCATCAGTTCCTCGATGCGCCCGAGCATGGTGTTGAGGCTCTCGGCCAGCCGGTCGAGTTCGTCGCCCGTGCCGGCAATGGCGAGGCGCCCGCCCAGATCGCCGGCCATGATGGAACGCGTGGTCAGCGTCATCGCCTCGACCCGCCCGAGCAGGCGCTTGGCGACGATCCAGCAGCCGACGCCGCCGAAGAGGAAAACCCAGAACAGCGACCAGATGAAAGCGCGGCGCACCACCTCGCGCATGCGCTCGTTCTCCTCGATGTCGCGCCCCACCAGCAGGCGATTGCCGCCTGGCAGGTGGTAGACCCGCACCAGCGCCGGATGCACCTGCACGCCCTCATCCCCGCTCACGCGTTCATAGCTGATGCGATGCTCGCCCGGCTGCGCCATGAGCCGTGTCGAAACCGCCTCGACATTGCCGGCGATGGGGCGCCCGGTGCGGGTCGTGATCAGGTAGAGCGAGGCGGAGGGGCTGCGCGAACGGCGGTTGACGGTGCGCACCAGCTGCGGCAGTCCGCCGCGCTCGAATTGCTCGGCGAGCCCGGTGATCTCGGCCTCGATCGTCGAGACGAGTTGCTGGTTGACGAGGCGCTGGGCGTTCCAGGTGACGTAGCCGAGCGTGAGGAAGATCGTCACCGCGAACATCACGAGATAGAAGGCCGAGAGCTTGAAGGCGCTCGTGCGCAGGAGCTTGGCCGGACTGTCGAGGAAGCCGCGCACTCAGCCGTCCCTCGCCGGATCGCGCAGCATGTAGCCGGCGCCGCGCACGGTCTGGATCATGGCGTGATCGAAACCGCGATCGATCTTGCCGCGCAGGCGCGAGACATGCACGTCGATGACGTTGGTCTGCGGGTCGAAATGATAATCCCAGACATTCTCCAGCAGCATCGTGCGTGTCACCACCTGGCCGGCATGACGCATCAGATATTCCAGCAGGCGAAATTCGCGCGGCTGCAGGTCGATTGCCTGCCCCGCGCGGGTGACCGAGCGCGAAAGCCGGTCGAGGACGAGATCGCCGACCGCGAAGCGCGTCGGCTCCGATTCCGCCTTGCCGGAGCCGCGCCGGGCGAGAACCTCGATCCGGGCGAGCAGTTCGGAGAAGGCGTAAGGCTTGGGCAGGTAATCATCGCCGCCCGCACGCAGCCCCTTGACCCGGTCGTCGACCTGCCCGAGAGCCGAGAGGATCAGCACCGGCGTGGCGATGCCCTGCTCGCGCAGGGAGCGGATCAGCGAGAGGCCGTCGAGCTTGGGCAGCATGCGATCGACGATGAGCACGTCGTGGCCGCCCGCTTCCGCGAGCGCGTAGCCGTCGAGACCGTCATGGGCGATATCGACCCCGTGACCCGCTTCGCGCAGACCCTTGGCGAGATAGGCGGCAGCCTCGCGATCGTCTTCGATGATGAGAATCTTCATGGGAGCATGATAACCGAGGCGCCGCCGTTTGCGACAGCGCAGAAAGCAGGGCCGGGCCGCGCACCGGGGGCTGGGGGGCATGATCCCGGATTGCGGCCCGACCCGCTCGGATCAGGCGTCGGTGAGACGCCCGATCTCGACGGAAATCTCGCGCACATCGCCGCGGCGCACGATTTCCAGAAGAATCGTCGTGCCCGGATCGATATCGGCGATCCGCCGCGACAGGGCCCGGTGATCGGCGATGCTCTCGCCATCCACCGAGAGGATGATATCGCCGGATTCGAGACCCGCTTCAGCGGCGGGGCTGTCCGGCTGGGGCTGCGCCACCAGCGCACCGCGCGTGTCGTCACGGCCCATGGCCTCGGCGATCTCCTCCGTCACCGGCTGAATCTGCACACCGAGATAACCCCGGATGACCTCACCCTGTTCCATCAGCGCCGAGACGACATTGCTGGTGACATGGGCGGGAATCGCGAAGGCGATGCCGACATTGCCGCCCGACGGCGAGAAGATCGCCGTGTTCACACCGACCACCTCGCCCGAGAGATTGAAGGTCGGGCCGCCGGAATTGCCCCGGTTGATCGGCGCATCGATCTGCAGGAATTCGTCATAGGGGCCGGCGCCGATGTCGCGCGCTTCGGCCGAGACGATCCCCGCCGTCACGGTGCCACCGAGGCCGAACGGGTTGCCGATCGCCACGACCCAGTCCCCGATGCGGCTGCGATCATCGGCGAGCGCAACGTAGGGAAAGTCGTGATCGGGCGCATCGATCTTGAGCAGGGCGAGATCCGTGCGCGGATCATTGCCGACCACTTCCGCCTCGAAGCTGGTGCCGTCGCCGAGGCTGACCTCCACGGTGGTGGCATTGCGCACCACATGGTCATTGGTGACGACATATCCGTCGGCGGAGATGAAGAAGCCCGAGCCCTGCGAAGCGGCGCGGCGCGGCGGACGCTGCGGGGCGGGCTCTTCGCCGCGCGGCCCGGGGCCGAAGCCGAAGCCGAATTCCTCGAAACGGCGGAAGAACTCGTAGAGCGGATGGTCGGGATCGATATCGGGCATGCCGAATTGCTGGCCCGGCCCGCCGCGACCACGACGCTGCGTCTCGCTGCGTTCGGCCTGCTCGCGCTCGATGGTCACCTGCACCGAGACCACGGCGGGGCTGACGCGTTCGACCACATCGGCGAAGGAGGGCATCTGCACGGGCTGTTCGAGGCGCAAGGGCTCGGCGCCGGCCTGCGGGTAGGAGCCGACGAGGCCGAGACCCGATCCGGCCACGAGGGCGCCGAGCGCTACCGCGCCTGCGATCCCGGCGCTCTTGCGGGTGATTGTCCTGATCTGCATACGGTTGCTCTCCGTTTCGGTCAGTCTGGTGATAGCGAGTTTCATGCAATCTACGTATGGCGGCTTACGCGGGTTTCACCGGGGCATGAACTTTTGGTAATCTGCCGCGTTCGCCACAAACCACGACAACCTGCCGCGAAGCAGGATCAGCGCGCATCGTCACGCCAGGAGGAGGCACCATGCACAAGGCCTTATCGGAATTGCAGGCCGAGGATGACAGGATGCGCATCACGCGCTGGACCTTCGCGCCCGCAACGGAAACAGGCTGGCACCGCCATGCCTATCCCTACGCGGTGGTACCGGTGGAGGGCGGCATGCTGACCGTCGTGGACAGCGAAGGCGAGCGCGATTACGAGATCCGCACCGGTGAGAGCTACACCCGCGCCTGCGGCACCGAACACAACATCGTGAACAATTCGAACGCGCAGATCGTCTTCGTGGAGATCGAGATCAAGCGCTGAGCGACGCCGTCGCGGTGCTCGCCGCAGGCCGGCTCCGGCCCCGCCCGTCCCGTAAGAAAGAACGGGATGACCGTGCGATCGCGCGGGTTTGCGGCGAAAAACCCTTTTCGGGAAGCGTTTCAGGGGTTATGGAGAGCGCGCAGGTCAGCGCGCGGGTTATGGCGCGCCCTTGCGCGTGCAGCCGCCCCCGGAGCCCGTAACGCCAGCATGACGTCGATTTTCCTGCTCAACGGCCCCAATCTGAACCTGCTCGGTCACCGCGAGCCGCAGATCTATGGCGCGGATACGCTGGCCGATATCGAGGCGATGCTGCAGGCGCATGCGGCGGCGCGCGGGGTCGCGCTTACCTGCCGCCAATCCAATCACGAAGGCGATCTGGTGAGCTGGGTCCAGGAAGCGGGCATGGCGGGCGCGGGCGTGCTTCTGAATGCCGGTGCCTATACCCATACCTCGATCGCCCTGCGCGACGCCATCCGCGGGAGCGGCGCGAAAGTGGTGGAAATTCACCTCTCCAACGTCTATGCCCGCGAGGAATTTCGCCACAAATCGATGATTGCACCCGTTTGCGCGGGGGTGATCTGCGGCTTCGGCAAGGCCGGATACATCCTGGGCTTCGACGCCCTCACCGCCGCTGCCGACGCATCACAGACCTGAATCGACACCACGCGGTCCGACTGGAGTTTGAAGAGAATGGCCACGAAAAACCCCTTCGATCCCGAACTCGTGCGAGAGCTCGCCGGATTGATTTCGGAAACGGATCTGACCGAGATCGAGGTCGAGAAAGGGGATCTGCGCATCCGCGTGGCGCGCCAGATCACGCAGGCGGTCCATGTCCCCGCCCCGGCTCCCGCGCCGGCGCCGAGCGCGCCCGTCGAGGCCAGGGCCGAGCCTGCCCCGGTCGCGGCGCTCAACCCGAAGGATCATCCCGGCATGGTGCCCTCGCCCATGGTCGGCACCGCCTATCGCCGCTCTTCGCCGGACAGCAAGCCCTTCATCGAGATCGGCAGTCAGGTGAATGTGGGCGACAAGCTCCTCCTCGTCGAAGCGATGAAGACCTTCAACGACATCGTCGCCCCCCATGCCGGCACCGTGACGGCCATCTTTTTCGAGGACGGCCAGCCGGTAGAATACGGCGAGCCGCTCCTCATCATCGAGTGAGGCGCCATGTTCGACAAGATCCTGATCGCCAATCGCGGTGAAATCGCGCTGCGCATCCTGCGCGCGGCCAAGGAGCTCGGCATCGCCACGGTCGCCGTGCATTCCACGGCGGATGCGGATGCCATGCATGTACGCCTCGCCGATGAGAGCGTGTGCATCGGCCC
>PXAW01000027.1 GCA_003567055.1 Hyphomicrobiales bacterium | reverse complement strand
TGCGGTCGATACTTCTCGAGAACCTCGGCCGGAAGCCTTGGCGCATCCCAAACCTTGACCGCGAGCCCAGTCAGGCGCTCTGCACGTCCAATGATCGTCGCCTCATTCCACACGTCGACCGAACCCAGACCTTCATTCAAGCGCAATGGGCTTTCGCGAAAGCCACCATGCATGTCGCGCTTTTCCTCGAAAGGCCGATCGCTGTATTCAGCGTTGTAGCCGGTGAGCGTGAGATTTCCGACCGTATGCAGAAAGGTTTCCTGCACCCGCTCCCAGTCGGGGCCGAGTGCGGCACGCCACGCCGCTGACAGATTCTCGTTCTGCGGCATGATATGCTCGATCGTATACTCATCGACAGCCACCCGTTCCTTGCGGCCAAAGTTCTCCATCCGACGGAGCCAATAGGAGCGACTGCGGAAATTATACAGATCACGTTGCGCCATCGCGCGACGGAATTCCTCGTCATCAGGAAAGCGCCGATAGGACGGCATCGTCATGAAATGCGCCTCGATGCTCTCGATATAGCTGTCTTTGCGCAGAACCCGACTAAAGGTCGCGAACGTCTTGTTCAAGGAATTGGTCGGGATGGCACAGACCGCGCGACGGAAAACGTAGGATTCGATCAGGCGCACGGCGCGCAAGAAATCAGCTTTTGGCAACAAACCAGCGTCGTAATCCTGATATAGCTCCAGCAAGAACGGGAAGGCAACCTCCACCTTCAGCTCGCGCAGGTCACGAAACGCGACTGCCAGATCGGCGTCCGGCTCTTTGCCCAGCGCCATGCGCGTATAGTATTGCGCAAAAGCGTGCATATCACCGACCAACGCGTCCACGCCTGCCTCTGCAACCTTCGGCTCGCGCGCGTAGTCCTTGAAGGCAGTGTACACCTCGCGCAGGTTCGGGATCTCGCCAGTACGCAACGTCAGATAATGACGCATGAACGCGTCGAAATGCGCGCCGTAGCCATCCTGCGGGAAGCTCACCTCGATCGGATGCCAGTGATCCTCATAGACCCGGCTCTGGTGATCCGGTTCAAGACCCATGAGAACGAAATTCCTGATCAGATCGGCCTGGCTGAGCTCACGGCCAGTTGAATTCATGCTCTCGAAGATAAGCTGTGGATTGTCCTGATCGCGCGTCAACGAGATGTCGACGACCATCAGTTTCGCCAACCCTTCACAGAGCGACGTCAGGTCACCGTTCAAACCAGCGATCTTGTCCTCGAAGAAAGCGAAGTTCCGGGTCACCCGCAGCGATCCACCTTCAGGGACTGGCTTTTGCTGCATGATGCTAAGCAGAGTCTCACGATCGCCTTGGGTCAACAGCAGCTTGTAGCGCCGGTCACCCTTTTCGAGAAGGTTCAGCAGAAAGTAGCTGCGGACCTTCTCACTCGAAAACCCGTCAACCGGCTCATCATCGCCCAGCGCACGCGCCAGCGCTTCGAGAATAAGCATAACCGACGTCAGACGCTGTTGGCCGTCTATCACCAGAAGAGGCGACTGGCTGGTGACCTGATACAAACCCGCCTCGACATAGACGATTGAACCAACGAAATGCGCCGGGACATCGGGGCGACGGCCCACGCGCATGATATCGTCCCAGAGTTGCTGGCACTCGCGTTCTGTCCAGCTATAGGTCCGCTGGTAGATTGGGATCACGAATTGGGGTGATTTTTTCAGGAATTCCAGCAGCTTTGCTTCAGTGGCCTTCATCGTTCAGTTCTCCAAATTCCTTTTCTCGCAAGATCATGCGCTCCTGCATGATGCGCGCCTCAGCTGTCGGTACTGTCCGGGAGCGTGCCAGAATTGCCCAGCCGTGCACGCAGATCTTCAAACGCCGGATCAGCCGCATAGATGCGTTCGAACTCGCTTCTGGCGCGGGCCCGCTGACCGGTTTGATCATAGAGGACCGCTCGGACATAGCGGATCTGATTAAGCAATGCTTCGGGACGGTCCTTGCGGCGACGATTGGCCTGGGTGAGCACATCGATGGCGGCATCGGGCATGCCCAGTGCTGCCAGCGCCTGACCACGATAAAGCAGGATGGCCGTATCGACGGGGGTTTCGTTTTGGACATGCACAGTGGCACGCACCACGCGGTCCATTAGCTCGCCGTGCTCGGGTGTGTCGAGCGCCAGCTCTGCGAAAGACAACAGCACCACCGGATCGGTCGCATCAATCTGCAACAAGCGCTCAATATGCGCCATGGCATCGGCATGGCGGTTCTGAAGCTGCGCGATTTCCACGAGTGCCAGCCTTGTCCCACGTTCGCGCGGGAAGACATGGGCGAAGATGTCGGACGTGATCGGCAGGCTGGCCTGTGCAGCGATCTCGAATTTGCCAAACAGCGTGCCCAGATCACCGAGACGGGCCAACGCGTTCTCGAAATGCGCCCTGGCAGGGTCGAATTCTTCGCGACGCAGGCGGATCATCCCAGCCATCCATGCTGCATCGGGCAGGTCACCGGCCTCTTCCAGAGCAGCCAGCGCGGCGTCCTGATCACCCTCATTCAGCGCGCGAATACCATCAATGAAGCGCTTTTCCTCGGATGGGGTCATCAGCCGTTGGAAGAACCCCAGTTTCAGCCGATCGCGCTGCGGAACAGATGGCGCAGGGGCCGACCCACCGCGCCCGGCGCGGTTGCGGTCGTGAACCGTGTAGAACAGACCCGTACCCGGCAGGCCGGCGGTCGCACGATTGCCGCGTGGGCTGATCGTGTATTTCGCCCCGCGCGGCCCAAACGACAGCGAGGCGTTGGATTTCGACAAGTTGAGCGTGACACCAGGCGCGAGGCGAACGCGCCGCCAGAACCGAAAAGCCATTAAGCGCCCCTCCGCTTGCTGACACGCTGTTCGCGCTGGTCAAAGTATGTCCTGTCACCGCTCAGCAGTGCTGCGTGTATCTCCTTCCCCTCGGCCTGCCAGTCGCGTTCCAGATCCGCCAGATCGTCAGCATCGCTGGGATGACGCAGCTTCATCATCTGCACCAGCGCACTCACATGGCGCTCAAGGAGTTGTATCCGGTGTTGGAGATACACAGCAGAGAGGCTCATTTCGCCCACCCTGCCCGCTTTCGCAGCTGGTCGATCGTATCGATCGCATCCTCGAGGGTCTTTTCGCAGCCAAACTTTTCGCGGGTGGTCATGTTGGGATTGCCTTTGATCGCAGCCAGCCCTGCCTCAAGTGAATGACGCAGTTCCGCGCCGCGGTCAGGTCCATGCAAGGTGGCCTGACCTATCAGCATTTGCAGCATCATGTTCTGCGCCACGAGCTGACCGGCCAGGACTTCGATGTCTTCATTGCGCTTCAATTCGTCCCCCTTCACCTGGTCTTAGGCTGATCAGCCTGCCGCACATAGGTGACATAGAAGCCTTTGAGCATCCGATGCTCCTGCATCCGGTCCCCCAAGGAAAAACCGTCGGTCTTAATCGGCGGCTGGAATATGTCGAGGCCGCGATCCAGCACGATTTTCCATCCAGTATCGGTGACAATGTGCCGCGCATGGGCGCTGCCGGAGGTGTCGAAGGCAAAGCTGAATTCCACACCGGTGCCTGTGCACGCCGTCGTGATTGACTCGAGCAGTTCGCGCTGGCGGGAGATATTGCCATCATCAGGTCCGGTGACCAGATGCACCTTCACCTGATCCTCCGGTGGCTTGCGACGGATCACCATCTCGATGAATTCCATCATATTGCGGTGCTGATAGAAGATCCGGATGTATGGATCCGTCACGATGATGCGGCTCGCCCCATCGATGTACGGGCCGAAGAGTTTGTCGTAGCTCACACCTTTACGGTTTTCCGCGAAGACATGGTGGCCTTCCGCGAGTTGCGGTCGTGGTGGAACAGCCGCTGCGGTTGGGACATCTGCCGCTGTGGTATGTGCGGACCCCTCTGACGGCATCGGCGCGCAGGGCGCGGCGGCCTCAGCCCCCTCCTGTTCCTTTGGGTCAAGCGCAGGCTTGAGGTGATAGAATTGAGGGTACTCTTCTTCCTCGACCGTGGTCACGCGCCGCTTTTCTCTATCAGAGCCGGCATATGAGAAGTCGACCTCGGGATAGGTGCTGTCGATGCGCGCCAGCTGATCCTTGACTCTTTTGCGGCTTTCCATTGCCAGTCGCAGCAGTTCCTCGACCTCGGCCTCGGTCTGGCTGCCATCGGGGAAGATCAGCTTCAGCAGGCCTGACATCGTCTTGAAAATCGCGTCACGATCCCGCGTGGAGATCTTCTCGCTGACCTTGAAATACTGGTCCGGCCTGTTGGAGAAATCTTCCGAGCGCAGATGGCGCAAGATTTCTGCCAGGTAGTCGACGATGAAACCGTAGCCCTTGGTGAACATCTCGCCGCGGATGACGTCGATTTCCCAGCCTGGCAGATAGGCATGCAGCCGGTCGATAAAGGCAGAGTCGTGAAACTGGCTGGGCAGCGCCTCGAAAAGATCGCTGTTTTTCAGCATGAAGGGCACATTGTGATCGGTATTGCCCACGAAGGAGAAGCTGGCCTCCGCCCCCATCGGGTTGACCCCGCGCGAGAAGGACTTGTTGGCCATGTAGTTCTTCATGATGTCGACCAGCGCCTTGTTCGCGGTCTTCTCGCGCCC
>PXAW01000240.1 GCA_003567055.1 Hyphomicrobiales bacterium | reverse complement strand
TCCGGGCTCGACCTGCCGGGACCGGTCTGGCGCACGCTCGAAATCCTCGGCGGCGCGGCGGTGCCCTGCGCGCTGGTCGCCACCGGCATCGCCCTGCATCGCTACGGGCTGGGCGGCGACTGGCGCAGGCCCGCCCTGATCACCGTGCTCAAGCTCGCGGTGCAGCCGCTGATCGTCTATGTGATCGTCTTTCATCTGATCACCCTGCCGCCGGTCTGGGCCGCGACGGCGGTGCTGCTCGCAGCCTGCCCCACCGGGATCAATGCGTATCTGCTGGCGCAGAGCTATCGCGAGGGCGTGGCGCTCGCCTCGGGCGGTGTGTTCCTGACCACCGTGATGGCCATGGCCACGACGGTGATCTGGCTGGCGATCCTCGGCACACCGGGGTGAGCGATGGGCGCCGGTGACCGGGCGCGCATCCGGGCTTGCGGGGGCAGCGCTTCCAAACCGGGCCGCGCGGGGACACTCTGGGCCATCCTCGCCTGTGGAGATTCCCGATGAGCCAGCCTGCCGACATTCCGATGATGGACGCCGTCGCGCTGTCGCGCGCGATCCACGACCGCCACCTCTCCTGCGCGGAGGTGATGGCGGCCTATCTCGACCGCATCGATGCTCTCAATCCGAGGCTGAACGCCATCGTCTCGCTGCGCCCGCGCGAGGAGCTGATGCGCGAGGCGCGCGAGCGCGACGATGATCTCGCTGCGGGCAGGTCGCGCGGCTGGATGCACGGCTTTCCCCAGGCGATCAAGGATCTCGCCGATGCGGCGGGCCTGCCCACCACCAAGGGCTCGCCGCTCCTGAAGGACAGTATCGCGCGCAGCGATGCATCCTATGTCGCACGCATGCGTGATGCGGGCGCGATCATCATCGGCAAGACCAACGTGCCGGAATTCGGGCTCGGCTCCAACACCTACAATCCCGTCTTCGGCCCCACCGCCAACGCCTGGAGCCCGGACCATACCGCAGGCGGCTCGAGCGGCGGTGCGGCGGTGGCGCTGGCGACGCGGCTTCTGCCGGTGGCCGATGGCAGCGATTTCGGCGGCTCCCTGCGCAATCCCGGCGCCTTCAACAACGTCTACGGCCTGCGCCCCGGTTTCGGGCGCGTGCCCGCCAATACCGAGGATGTCTTCCTGCCCGGCATGAGCGTGAACGGGCCGATGGCCCGCAATGTCGCCGATCTGGCGCAATTGCTGGCGGTGCAGACGGGCTACGATCCGCGCCAGCCGCTCGGCCTCGACGGCGACGGCGCGGAATTCGCCGCGCCGCTCGATCGGGACGTATCGGGGCTGCGCATCGGCTGGCTGGGCGATCTCGACGGGAGGCTGCCCTTCGAGCCGGGGATCATCGCGCTCTGCGAGGCGGCGCTGCCGGTCTTCGAGAATCTCGGCTGCCATGTCGAGGCGGTTTCGGTCGATTACGATATGGAGGATGTCTGGCAGGCCTTCTGCACCTTGCGGCACTGGCAGGTCGGCGCCGGCCTGCTGCCGCTCTATCAGGATCGTTCGCGCCGGGGCCAGCTCAAGCCCGAGGCCGTCTGGGAGATCGAGAACGGGCTGAAACTCGGCGTCTTCGACATCACGGCAGCCTCGACGCGGCGCAGCGCCTGGTATCAATATGTGCGCGGCCTGTTCGAGCGCTTTGATTTCCTGCTGCTCCCCACCGCCCAGGTCTTCCCCTTCGCCATCGAGGAGACCTGGCCGCGCAGGGTCGGCGGGCGCGAAATGGACAGCTATCACCGCTGGATGGAGGTGGTGATCCCCGTCACCATGTCCGGCTGTCCGGCGATCAGCGTGCCGGTCGGTTTCGGCGAGGCCGGCCTGCCCATGGGGATGCAGATCTGGGGACCCAATCGCGGGGAGCGCGCCGTGCTCGAGATCGCCCATGCCTATGACCGGGCCACCTCCTTCAGCGAGAGCCTGCCCCCGGGCACGTGAGCGCGGCGAATTCCCGTGCAACGATGCGCAAGCGCCCTTGCGCTACTGCCGGCGAGGGCCTATCCCACGCGCGACGCTTGGAGCGCGTTCCGACCTGACGGAGTCAGGGCGGGCGCTCCAAGCCATTGTTCGACGCATCATTTTCTCCGTCAGCCGGTACCCACCCGACGGATTGATGCTCTAATGCAAAGGTGAAACACGCCGATGCCTGCCGGTTTCGAAACGCTGCTCTCCCCGGTCATCCTGTTCTTCATACTGGGGGCGCTGGCAGCGGCTTTCCGATCCGACCTCGCGATACCGGAGGCCGTTGCCAAGGGCATCTCGCTCTATCTGATGGCAGCGATCGGACTGAAGGGCGGCGTCGAGGTCTCGCAGAGCGGCTTCACGCAGGAGATGGCGCTCGCCGCGCTGGTCGGGCTCGTGCTCTCCTTCCTGATCCCGCTGCCGCTGTTTCTCGCCCTGAAGCGGATCGGGCGGCTCGATACCGTCAATGCGGCTGCAGTGGCGGCGCATTACGGCTCGGTCAGCGTGGTGACCTTCGTCGCCGGATCGCAGGTGCTCGGCTCGGGCGGCATTCCGCCGGCGGGCTACATGGTCGCCGTGCTCGCCCTGATGGAGACTCCGGCCATCATCGTCGGGCTGATGCTCGCGCGGCGCGGTGGCGGCGCGCAGGTCCAGTCCGGTAACGGTCTGTTGCACGAGACGCTACTGAACGGCTCGGTGGTGCTGTTGATGGGCTCCTTCATCATCGGGCTGATCGCCGGGGCGGACGGTTTTGCGCCGATCGCGCCGCTGTTTCAGGATATCTTCACGGGCATGCTGTGCCTGTTCCTGCTCGATATGGGGCTCGTCGCCATGCGCCGCCTGCGCGAATCGCGGGCGCTGACCTGGCGGCTCGCCGGGCTCGGCATCATCTTCCCCGTGATCAACGGCACGATCGGGGTACTCGCCGGAGCGATGATCGGACTCGATACCGGCAGCGCGGCGGCGCTCGGCATGCTTGCGGCCAGCGCTTCCTATATCGCCGTGCCGGCGGCGATGCGTCTGGCTCTTCCCCAGGCCGATCCGGGGCTGTATCTTGCCATGTCGCTGGCGGTGACGTTCCCGTTCAACATCACCATCGGCATACCGTATTTCGTCTTCCTCGCGACGCAGGTGGTGTGATGAGCGAGCCGGATCCCGTGGATCTCGAGCGTATCAAGGTCGAAATCCTGCTCGATTCGCCTCTCGTGCGGCGGGTCGAGGAAGCAGCCGAGCGCCATGGCCTCACCGGCTGGACCGTGTTGCCCACCCTCAGCGGCTCCGGGCGCAGCGGGCGCTGGCGCGATGACCAGGTGACGGGCGCCGCCTCGAAGGTGCTCTTCATCACCGTGTGCAATCGCGAGAAGGCCGAGGCCTTCACCCGTGAGCTCTCGCCGGTTCTGGAGGCTTATGGCTCGGTGCTGCTGAAGAGCAAGGTCGAGGTGGTGCGCCCGGGCAAGTTCTGATCACGCCCGGACGAGACGCTGCGGTCAGCGATCGCGCTCCCGGCCCGCCCGAGCATCCAGCTTCACCCCCTCGCGCACCAGCACCGCGAAGATCAGCCCGCCGATCGCGTTGCCGATGACGATCGCGGCAAAGACACTGCCGGCGCGCAGCCAGCCCATCGGCGAATCCGAGATCATGCCCGCAAACAGCGCGATGGAGGTGGTCACCGCATGATGCAGGCCGAGGGCGCCGATGGTGACGCCGATCACGGCGATGAAGAGAAACTGGCTGGTCGTATCGCGCCCGCCCGCAATCAGCCAGGAGAGCAGCCCCATCAGCCAGCCGGCCAGCACCGCGCTCATGGCGATCACGCCGAGCGGATAATCACCGAGATAGACGGCGAAACGCACGAAATCATCGAGGCTGGCGCTCTTCACCGCAGGGGCCATGGCACTGATGAAGAGCGCGAGCACGAATCCGCCGGCGAGATTGCCGCCCAGCACCAGCCCCCATAACCGCAACAGCGGGCCGAGACCCCGCTCCCCGGTCAGGACCGGGAAGATCGCGATGGTGGAATACTCCGTATAGAGATCGGTTCGCCCCAGAATGGCGATGACGAATCCCACTGCGTAGGCGCAGCCGAACAGCAACCGCTGCACCGGCTCCCCGGTCACGCCGCCGTAAGCGCCGACGATCATCCCGAGCAGCAGCACACTGATGCCGGCGCACATTCCCGCGATCACGCCGGAGGAGAACAGCGCCACCGCAGGCCGCGCCAGCTCCCCGATCGCCTCCTCATGCTCGGCATCGAACATGGCACGATAGGATGCCAGCGGTGTGCGCGGGTGAATCGCATCGGATTCATCGCCGTCATCGAAACGGTTCATGCCATCTCCATCGCCATCATGAGGGCCGCGATCTCCCTCCCCTAAGGGCAGGTATCAAGGCTGGGGTGAACCCGGCTGCAAAAACATCATCGCCGATCACCTTGCATCAACGCCTCTCCCCACCCTCGTTCCCTCCCCGCTGGGGAGGGAGGCGCTGTCATGAAGGCCGCGCCATATCTCCCTCCCCTCAGGGGAGGGATTAAGGGTGGGGTGAACCCGGCTGCAAGAACATCAACGACGATCATCTTGATCAACGCCTCTCCCCACCCTCGTTCCCTCCCCGCTGGGGAGGGAGGCGCTGTCATGAAGGCC
>PXAW01000087.1 GCA_003567055.1 Hyphomicrobiales bacterium | reverse complement strand
TTCCCGGCGCATGGGCCGGCTGGTGCCGGTGAGCCAGAGTTCGACCCTGCGGCTTCGCGCCTTGCGGGCGAGCCCTTCGATCATGTGCGCACCGGTCGAATCGAGAAACGGAACCGCAGAAAAATCCACGATCAGCGCCTTGTGACGATCCTCGATGCGGTCGAGCACCGAGCCGATCGAGGCCGTGGCCCCGAAGAACAGCGCACCGGTAATGCGGTAGACGACGATATCGGGATCGGCTGTCGCTTTCTCGTCATAGGCGCTCCGCGATCGCGCCGTATCCGCCTCGTCTCGTCCGACCAGCGGGATATCCCGGTAGATTGCCGTCGTGCGGCTCATCCGCTGGATGAACAGCACCGAGCCCAGCGCGACGCCGACGATGATCGCCTCGGTCAGATCCCGGAAGATCGTCAGGAAGAACGTCGCGGCCAGCACGAGCGCCTCGCCCCGGCCCGAGCGCAGCAGCACCGCAATGGCCGGGCGCTCGATCATGTTCCAGGCCACGATGACGAGCACGCCGGCCAGGGCCGCGAGCGGAATATACGCCGCGATCGGGGCCGCGATCAGCATGAATATCAAGAGGAAGAGCGCGTGCAGCATGCCGGCTACCGGCCCATGCGCCCCCGAGCGCACATTGGTGGCGGTTCGCGCGATCGTCCCGGTGACGCAGAACCCGCCGAACAGCGACGAGCCGAGATTCGCCACCCCCTGCGCCACCAATTCGCAATTCGATCTGTGGCGACGCCCGGTCATGCCGTCGGCGACGACGGCGGAGAGCAGGGATTCGATGGCGCCGAGCAGTGTGAAGGCGATGGCCGCAGGCAGCACCGCCACGATCCGGGCGAGCGAAATCTCGGGCAGTGCGGGAACCGGCAGGGTCGAGGGAATGCCGCCGAACCGGGTGCCGATGGTTTCGACCGGCAGGTCGATCAGGGTGCTCGCCACTGCCGCGACACAGATCGCGATGAGCATGCCGGGCCATTTCGGTCGCCAATTGCGGATGCCCAGAATGATGGCGATGGTCGCAACCGACAAGCCGATGGCAGCCGGCGTGACGCCGGCGCGCGCATCCCACAGGGCGCCGAGCTTCGCCACCAGTTCGCCCGGTTCGTCATCCGGCGCCAAACCGAGGAGCGGGCTGATCTGGCTGGCGAGAATGATGACCGCGATCCCGGCGGTGAAACCGACCGTGACCGGGAACGGGATGAACTTGACGAAGGTCCCCAGCCGCAGGAAGCCCGTGCCGGCCAGCATCAGCCCTGACAGGAATGTCGCGAGGATCAACCCGTCCATGCCGTGTGCGGCGACGGTCCCTGCCACGAGAATGATGAAGGCGCCGGCCGGCCCGCCGATCTGGAACCGGGAGCCGCCGAGAAGCGATACCAGAAAGCCGCCGACGATAGCCGTATAGAGGCCCTGTGCCGGGCTCGCCCCGGATGCGATGGCGATGGCCATCGACAGCGGCAGCGCCACGATGGCGACGGTCAGGCCGGCAACGGCATCCGCGCGAAGATGCCGCGCGCCGTAGCCTTCGCGCAGCACCGTCCACAGCTTCGGGGTGAACATCTCGGCGAAGCTCGGCGCTTCGTGCGTTCCTGCTGTCGTCCTGGTCATGATTGGCCGCACCTTGCAAGGGCATGCGGCGGGATCGTCGGCTGTCTGTCGGCGGTCGCCGTCGCGATTCATTTTCCGGGGGGATTGGAGGGGCTGCGCAGCCGCACGCCGCGCCCGCCCGCCGCACTGGTCGCGCCTTCCGCGATCAATTCGATCCCCGCATGTTCGAGGGCCCGAACGACCCTGGTCAGGCTGTCCACCACCCCCCGCACGTCACCGCCGCCCGCTTCCATGCGCTGGATCGTCGGCACGGAAAGCCCGGCCATTTCAGCCAGGGTCTTCTGGTCGATGCCGAGCAGCGCCCGGGCGGCACGCATTTGAGCCGAGGTGATCATCTTGTCCTGCTCAACGATGACGATTGCAGGCTAAGCCGGCTATCTTGATATTTCAACTATCAATCTGGGTGTTTCGGATATCACCGTCGCCGGGCGTCGCCGGCATACAGCCGCTCTGGTGCAACGTTTAGTTTACGTAACGGCAATACCAATGTGTTTCAACAGACGCAGCGAAGGAGACGATCCGATGATGCGCTCGAAATTCCTCCTGTCGACCGCCGGCAATGTCGGGATCCTGTTTGCCTTGTCCCTGCCGGCGGTGTTTGCCTTCGTCGGTGCCGCCGTCGACGGCGCCTATATCCTCAACGTCAAGACGCAGCTCCAGAAATCGATCGATGTGGCCGTGCTCCTCGCCGCGCGCGATGCCGAGACCGACGAGGAGCGTGCGGCGGTTTTCCGGGAATATCTCGAGAACAATCTGGGCGGACAGAATTTCACGGTCACGGATGTCGATGTCGAGATCGAGAGCGGATTGAACTTTCTGCGTGTCGAAGGCCATGTTGAGGCCGATGTGCGGCTGTTCTTCATGCATCATCTCGGTATCACGCATCTGAGCGCATCGGCTTCGGCCTTCAGGGCTAAAGAGGCCCTCGAGATCGCCGTCGTGCTCGACAATACCGGGTCGATGGGTTCGCGCGGCATCGATGCGCTCAAGCGCGCCTCGCATGCGCTCGTCGATGCCGTCGAGGGCGGGCGCGGTGAGGATCAGGATATCCGCATCGGCCTCGTGCCCTTCGTCACGGCGGTCAACATCAAGGGTGAGGGCTTCGATCCCGCCTGGATCGATATGGACGGGCAGGCGCTCTATAACGGCTGGAACTTCATCGACGACCCGCTGCGCGAGCGGCGGCGCAACGGCGAGCGGCTCACCACACTGAAAAACTACACCGAAGAGAATTCCGTCGGCAGCGGCGCTGGCGGGGGCCAGGCCTGCAAGAACCAGGGCCAGGGCGCGCCGGCCATCGCCATGCGCGAGCGCTGCCGGGCCGCCGACCAGTATCCGCACCACATGTATCTGTTCGAGCAATCCGGGACCGAATGGAAGGGATGCGTCGAAGCGCGGCCTTCGCCTTACAATTTCACGCTGGCGCCGCCTGATCCGGCCAATCCCGATACGCTGTTCGTGCCCTATTTCGCCCCGGACGAGCCGGGTGATCGCATGAACCGGGGCGGCAACAGCGCCACGCGTTTCAACAATTCCTGGCTCGACGACGAGGTGACGGGCAGCGACGAGGAGCGCCTGCGCTCGACGTTGAAATACATCAACCCGTCGCAGATGAGCGTCGATGATACCGGCCCGCTCACCATCGGCCCCAATCGCGCCTGCCCGACACCCATCGTGCCGCTGAACGCCGATTTCTCCGGCGTGCGCTCGGGCATCGATGCGATGAATTTCTGGAACGGCTCCGGGACCAACATCGCCGAGGGCCTCGCCTGGGGCTGGCGGGTGCTCTCGCCGGATGCGCCCTATACGCAGGCCGCACCTTTCGGGGTGCGCGGGCAGCAGAAATTCCTCGTGCTGATGACCGATGGCCGCAACGTCTCCTTCGGCGCACGCAGCGAGTTCACGCGCTCGGATTACGGCTCATACAATTTCCTCGCGAACGGTCTGATCGACGGCGCCACCAGCCAGAATGCGGCGGAGCGCAGGCTGAACGACTGGACCGTGGAGATGTGCACGCAGATGAAGCAGCAGGAGATCGAGATCTTCACCGTCGTCTACAACGAAAGCGACGCCGCCGTCCTCGACATGTTCCGCCGCTGCGCCTCGAGCCCGTCGAACTTCTTCATGGCGCGCAACACCGCAGCCCTGGAAAACGCCTTCATGAATATCGGCCAGCAGGTCTCGCGGCTGCGCATCACGCGGTGACGGCGGGGAGAGGTTAAAGGGTTCCGTTTCGTCACCCGGCGGGCTCACGGAGGAGCCCGCGCTTGCGCGACCGTACTCCCGCCCCACACCGCAAGATCGAAATTCCGGTTGCGCCGGGGCGCCATGGCGCTATGGTCCCGCCCTTGCGGCAGGTATATGTGCTGTCGCGCCGGCGAAACCGAGTTGCAGATCGTTCATGCAGGATTCCACCGCGACAAACGCCCGTGACGCGGGCAGGGCAGCGCAGCGCGCGGCCGAAGCCAGGCCCGTGCGAATCGCCATCGACGCGATGGGCGGCGATCACGGGCCCGAGGTCGTGATTCCCGGCGCCGCCATGGCGCTGGAGCGTCACCCGCAGATGCGTTTCGTCATCTATGGCGATGCGGCGCAGGTGGAGCCCCTGCTCGATGCGCATCCCGCCCTGAAGGCGGCGAGCGCGTTCACGCATACCGACGTCTCCATCAAGATGGACGAGAAGCCGAGCCAGGCGCTGCGTCTGGGGCGTTACAAATCCTCGATGTGGCGTGCCATCCAGGCCGTGCGCGACGATGAGGCCGATGCCTGCCTCTCCGCGGGCAATACCGGCGCTCTGATGGCGATGTCGATGTTCTGCCTCAAGACCATGCCGCAGGTGGAGCGTCCCGCCATCGCGGCGATCTGGCCGACCGTGCGCGGCGAGAGCATCGTGCTCGATGTCGGCGCCAGCATCGGTGCGGATGCGAGCCATTACGTCAATCTCGCGGTGCTGGGCGCGGCCATGGCGCGCATCGTCTTCGATGTGGAGCG
>PXAW01000433.1 GCA_003567055.1 Hyphomicrobiales bacterium | reverse complement strand
GGGCGTCCCGCCGCCGCGCATCACCGGTCTCGAGCCTCGAGCCGGAAGACGGGTTTGCCGGTGGTCTCGCTGCGCGCATCCGCGAAGCCTTCGCGCATCGCCGCAGGCCAGGCGCCGAAGCGCCGCTCGGGTACGCGGTAGGCGATCTCGAGATATTCGGTCGGATCGTCGCCGGCGGCGCGGATGCGCGCTGCCATGGTGGCAAGCCGGTCCTGATCCCAGATGACCTTCTTCGGCAGGTCGGCGACGATCACGACGCCCTCGTCCTCGACCCGCACCGTGCCGCTGGTCTTGCCCTGCGCGGCCCGCTCGGCCGCGACGGCGGCCTCATAGCGCTGGGCGATCCCGGCCTCCAGCCGATCCCGCAGCCGCTTCACGCGGGCGGTCTCGGCACGCACCGCTGTTTGCAAATCCAGCAGCATTGCCGGCGGCAGCGCAGAGATGTCGCCAATTGCGAGGCGTTCGAGGTCATCGAGGCCCGGTGCGTTGTCGCCGTGGGTGTGCGTGTCTGCATGCGAGAATGGAACGGCCATCAGCGCGCCTCCTTCCGGAGAGCTGCGTCGACGGCAAGGTCCGTGCCGATCGCCCCGGTCTCGCGCGCGTGGCGATGCAGGCTTTCGAGGGCAGACAGATGTCCGATGGCGGCCGAAACGCGCGCGTTCGCGGCGACGACCGCAAAGGCGATATCGTCGACGGTGGCAACCTCCAGCGGGACCACTTCGTCGGCCCCGCGCCACGGCGCGCCGATCCTGTCGGGCAGATCGGCGAGGCTGTGATGCTCGCGGCGCAGACGGGCGACGCTGTCGATTGCTTTAGGCATGGCGTTGGTTCCATTCGTTGGGGTGGCGGGGAATTCGGTGAAGGCGGGCTGATACTGGGGCGGCAGCCAGGCCCCGAGACGAGCGAGAAACCTGCGCATCAGGCGGCCTCCGGCATGGCGACGAGTTGGGACAGCGATACCGGCGCGTTGCGCGGCTTCGTGCGGGCGATGGCGAGATAGGCGAAGCGGTCGGGGCCAAGCCGTATCTGTACGAGGTGGACAAGACCGGCTTCGAAAGCCCGAAACGCCGCGCTTGCCAGGTCGGCCAGTCGCCGGCGCTCCGGCTCCGGCAGCGTCGAGATCACGGCCGTGGTGTCGATGCCGAGAAAGCCGCGATGGTATTCGAGGCGGTCGCCGGGCATCGCCTGGCCGATCCAGGCACAGAACTCGATATCGCTTAGCGGCCGGGTCCTGGCCGGGGTGAAGGCGGTGGGGTGCATGACGAACATCTCCATATCCATCCTCTACTCACGCGGTCCGCGATGTGTCCCACCGCCCCCCGAGCCCGCGCATGGCAAGCTCCAGCCGAAGGCGCGCGACGCGCCGATAGAGCGCCGAACGGGAGATGCCTTCGCGCCTGGCGAGATCGGCGGCAGCACAGGTGCCAAGGGCGGCGCACAGGCGGCGCAGGTCATCGGGCAGCTCGGCGAGTGCGCGCGCCAGATCGTGACGGGTCTCGGCATCCTCGGTCGCGCAGCCGTCCCGGCCGTGCCAGGCGGCCAGCCCGTCGGTCTCCGCCAGCAGGCAACCGAGCGGTTCGGCGCTGCCGGCGACGGGTGCGTCGAGCGACAGCATCGTACCGCCCTGCGCCCGGCGCTGCCGGTGGTGGCGGATCGCGATGCGTGAGGATTGGTTGCGCAGGACGATGTTCGCGAAGGCGCCGATGCTGCCGCGGCGCGCATCGAAGCCCGGCAAACGGCAGATCAGATCGACGAGCAGATCCTGGCGGAGATCGTCAATGTCGGCGACGGGAAGTGCCAGCTTGCGCTGCAGGCGCCGCGCGGCGCGGTCTGCCGCCCCGGTCAGCGTGGCAAGGTCGGAGGAGGAAATCGGGGGGTGCATCGGTGGAAGCCTCGGAACATCGTTTCTGATGTCCCGAAACTGCCGTTCTTCACCGCTCTGCCGGTGTGATTGGCGTGTGTTTGATGTGTGCGGATTGTGTGGACCGCCGCGCTCAGTCCTCGATTGCGACCTCTGACGAAGCGAGGCCAAGGCGATAGCCGCGCGTTCGAACGGTCCGCACCAACCCCTCGGCAACCTCCTCCGCAAGCCCGCAAGCGATGAGCGCCTTACGCAGGTCCCGAACGAACTCTCGCGGTGACCGCTGGAACTGCGCCTCGATCTCCTCGGCCTTGAACACGGGGTCGCGTTGGACCGACCGTTCGACGAACATTCTGAAGAGTGCAAACATCTGGGGGGGAAGATCGAGGCGGCGACCGTCCAGCACTGCGAACTGCGCAGGTCGATGCAGGACGAGGCGCACGTCGCCAGTCGAAACGCTGGTGCCGTCGAGAACAAGGCGATCGACGCCTTCCGCGTTCGTGCGGATCACCGCGGTGACATCCCAAGCCTCGATACCCGCCTCGCGCAGCCGTAGCACCAGGGCCGGGTCCGGCTCGGTCGCGATGACTGTCACCGGCCGCGGCGCCGCGGCAGATTTCATCGCGAGGATCACGCCCGGCGCCCCCAGCCGCTTGGCGTCGTCGCACAGCATGAGCACCCCAGCGGCAGGCCCGGAGCCAATCGTCCAGACGCCTTCCGCAACAATCGAGACGGAACCGGTGAGGCTGCCGCTCTTGCCGATCTGCGCGGCAAGGCATCCGGCATCGATGCCGAATCGCTTCAGGTCGCCAGGCTCGAGAAGCACGTCCTCGGCCGCGTCGTGCGGACAGCAGGCGAGAAGTTTGTCCCCGACGCGGCGGATAGGGCGAGCGTCCAGACCGCAGTCGCAATGGGCGCAGACGGACCAGTTGTCGGCCTGCCGCCGTTCGATCAGTACCCGCGCCCGCAGGAGGCGTTCGATCTCCTGCTCGGAAAAGCGGCGCAGCGCTCGCCCCGAAACCGCGACCTCCGGGCCGCCTTCACTCAGCCGTGTCCACAACCAGGCCAGCATCGCGATCCCTCTCCAGCCCGTTGCGCGCGATGAGGGCGTGGATCGCCTTCTCGAACCTGGTGCGCCGGAATGCGAGCGTTCCCGGCGGCTTCAGGCGCACCGTGACCTGCGCGGGGCGCTTCGCCTCGGTCCGGAAGAACACCCGGCAGGTGATCTCGCCAAGCCGCCAACCGCGCCCGAAGCGCACCTCGCTGCCCTCGAAATGCCGGAGCGCCGCGCCGGACGCATCCTTCGATTCCCATGTGCGCACGTAGCGCCATTTGCCTTCCTCCTCGTCGTGCTCGAAACGGTCCGCCGCCGCGGCCACGATCCGGACCTCGAGAATTCGTTCGTCGAATGCGTGGTCGAAGCCGAAACCGGGCCCGGCCTCGCTGATCGGGTCGAGAGTGTAGAGATCGCGGGCATCCTTGCCGGAGAAGAAGCCGGAGCGGTCGAGTACGTGTTTGGCGAAGAGTTCGGCCACATCGGCCTGCCTGGCCTTTGCGATGCCGCCGATCCGCAACAGACCTTCGACGGGCGTGTATCTCAGCACAGCGTATTTCACTTCCTGCAGCGGGATGATCTGTTCCTGGTCCCCGACCAGTACGGGCGTGGTGACGATCGGCGTGCCATGGCTCACGGCAAGATTGATTTCCTCGTCATCCGCGTATGATCCGAGTCGGCAGTACTGCCCGCGCAGGTCCTGCTCGAGAAGCTTCACCATCTCCGCCCTGAACCGCGCCGTCGCATCCTCGGTCAGATCGGCCTGGACATCGCGCTCCGGGCCACGAAATTCCGCCATCCCGGTCGGGGCTCTGAGCGCCTGAAAGTCCGCCGCTGCCTCGAAAACCCCGTGGTGATGAAGGTAAGTGTGCAGGGCGACGTGCTTGGCTTCCCGCTTCGACTTGGACTGGGCTTCGCCGTCCGGTTCGGGCTCCGGATAGAGGACGACACCCTGCCTGCGGGCCTCGTTGAGGATGATCTGCATGCCTTCACCGGTGCCGAGTTCGGCGACGCGGTGCAGATCGGCAATCACGCCCTCCGACCATTCGGTTACCGGCGCATCGAAATACAGTTTCAGCGCCTCCCTGGTGTCGGCAGGGTCACCGTCGAATGTCACGGGCAGGTCGTCTTCGCCGAAATGCCGAGTGAAGAGATCCTTCATGAGCCCCAGATCGATCGTGCGGATGAATTTTGGATTGATGAATTTCTTGATGTCGGAAGCCAAGGGCACACCTCTCGAACGCAATCATGTTCCATATATGTTCTACACGAACGATCAACCGTGAGTCGAGTCCCGATCCAGCGCCTCGCGGGTTCCCCTGCGCCGTGGGACGGTTTGTGAGCTTCGTGAGTAGAGGAAGGGCGAGCCTCTACGGAACCGCAAAACATGAAACGCCCCAACCCCCTGCGCCCTGACCACATGACGCCCGCCGAACGCCGCGCCGAACTCTGCGGCCTGCTGGCGCTCGGGCTCGCGCGGTTGCGGCAACGCGAGCGCGGCGAAAACTCCGGCGACGCTAGAGATATTCGCCTACACTCTCGGGCGAGCGCATGCCGTCATGCAACTCCAACGCATCGGAGAAACCCATGACGACGCACGATCCCATCCCCGCGCGCCTGACGGCGCTAAAGACGGCGACGACGCCGGAACTGAAGGCGCAGTGGCGCGACTTGTTCGACAGCGAGCCGCCGCCCTTCAACCGT
>PXAW01000252.1 GCA_003567055.1 Hyphomicrobiales bacterium | reverse complement strand
TGGAGCGCGCGGGCAACGACACGTTCCGCGCGCTCTCGCAGCTGATCAAGTGAGGCCGCCGCGATCGACGGCCTCTGCCTGAGCGGGCATCATCAAACCAGCATCTTGCCCTTGTCGTCGATGGCGCTGCCGATATCCTGCTTGTCCTGCGAGAGGTAGTCGTTCAACAGCATCTCGTTATGCGCCTTGCCCGACGGGATCATCGGGAAGCAGTTCTCGGTCTTGTCGACGATGCAGTCGAAGATGACCGGGCGGTCGACGGTGAGCATTTCCTCGATCGCACCGTCCAGATCGTCGGGCTTGTCGCAGCGCATGCCGACAGCGCCGTAGGCCTCGGCCAGCTTGACGAAATCGGGCAGCGATTCGGAATAGCTCTGCGAATAGCGCCCGCCATGCAGAAGCTCCTGCCACTGGCGCACCATGCCCATATATTCGTTGTTGAGGATGAAGATCTTCACCGGCAGCCGGTACTGCACCGCCGTCGACATTTCCTGGATGTTCATCAGGATCGAGGCCTCACCGGCAATGTCGATGACGAGCCCGTCGCGATGGGCCATCTGCACGCCGATCGCCGCCGGCAGGCCGTAGCCCATCGTGCCGAGGCCGCCCGATGTCATCCAGCGATTGGGCTCATCGAAGCCGAAATACTGCGCCGCCCACATCTGGTGCTGGCCGACCTCCGTGGTGACGTAGGTATCGCGCCCGCGACCGGCGGGGCCGAGCGTCGCCTGATACAGACGCTCGACCGCGAATTGCGGCTTGATCGTCTCGCTCGAGGGGCGATAGCCGAGGCATTTGCGCGAACGCCAGGTCTCGATCTGCTCCCACCATTGCGCCAGGGCCGGCTTGTCGATCTGCGGCGACATCGAGCGGAACAGGCGCACCATGTCCTCGAGCACGTAGCCGCAATCACCGACAATGCCGAGATCGACCTTGACGTTCTTGTTGATCGAGGAAGGATCGACATCGATGTGGATCTTGCGCGAATTCGGCGAAAAGGCATCGAGGCGCCCGGTGATGCGGTCGTCGAAACGCGCGCCGATGCAGATCATCAGATCGCAGCCATGCATGGCCAGATTGGCCTCATAGGTGCCGTGCATGCCCAGCATGCCGAGGAACTGCCTGTCGGAAGCCGGATAGGCGCCGAGCCCCATCAGCGTGGAGGTGATCGGGAAACCCGTCAACCGCACCAGTTCGCGCAGCAGTTCGGAGGCGTGCGGGCCGGCATTGATCACGCCGCCGCCGGTATAGAAGACCGGGCGCTTGGCGGCGCCGATCAGCTCGATCGCGGCGCGGATCTTCTCGATATCGCCCTTCACGGCGGGCCGGTAGGTCTTGTGCTCGCTGCTGGTCGGGCGGGCATAGGCGCCGGTCTGGAACTGGATATCCTTGGGCAGATCGACCACGACCGGGCCGGGGCGGCCATTGGCGGCCACGTAGAAGGCTTCATGCAGGATGCGCGGCAGGTCCGCGATGTCCTTCACGAGGTAATTGTGCTTGGTGCAATGGCGGGTGATGCCCACCGTGTCGCATTCCTGAAAGGCGTCGGAGCCGATCAGATGGGTCGGCACCTGACCGGTGATGCACACGAGCGGGATCAAATCCATCATCGCATCGGTGAGACCGGTCACGGCGTTGGTCGCACCGGGGCCGGAGGTGACGAGGACGCAGCCGACCTTGCCGGTCGAGCGGGCATAGCCCTCCGCCGCATGAACCGCACCCTGCTCGTGGCGCACCAGCACATGCTCGACCGAATCCTGATGGAACAGCGCGTCGTAAATCGGCAATACGGCGCCCCCGGGATATCCGAAGATATGCTCGACACCCTGATCCTGCAGGGCGCGGACGACCATTTCGGCTCCGGTCATCATCTCGCTCATGATCGACTTCCTTCAAGCGTTTACCGGGGGAACTCTACCGGTGTGTCTTTTGTGTTTGCGGGCGGCGTTCGTGTGGGTGGTTCAGGCAATAAAAAAGGCCCCGTCGGGGGCCTCATGCACCATCGCCGGATCGTACGGGTCATACCCGCTCCGTCGATGGCGCCCCAATTACGAGAATAAGCGTGCTCATGGCTCGCGCTTTCCTTTCATAAAGTTGCGCGGAAGGTAGCCGAGGCTTTCGCTTTGGTCAAGCGTTATGCGCACCCGCGCGGCAAAATCCCGCGCAGGCGCACAATACCACCGCTCCCAAACCATCGCGCCGCTCATGACGGGCTGCCCTCACCCGCCCTATCCGGCTTCCCGGTACCATCATCCGAATCGCGCAACGCCCGGCGCAGCACTTTTCCGACATTCGTCCTGGGCAGATCGTCGCGAAACCTGATTTCGCGGGGGACCTTGTAACTCGTCAGCGATTCCCGGCAATGGGCGCGGATCTCCTGCTCGCTCAGCGCTGTATCGCGACGCACTACGTAAGCGACGACGCGTTCACCGGAATGCTCGTCCGGCACCCCGACCACGGCTGATTCGACGATCTGCGGATGATCGGCCAACACGCCCTCGACCTCGTTGGGATAGACGTTGAAGCCGGAGACGGAGATCGTATCCTTGAGGCGGTCGACGATGCGCACGAGGCCGTCTTCCTGCAGCACGCCGACATCGCCGGTGCGCAGGAAGCCGTCCGGCGTCATGACCTTCTTCGTCTCCTCGGGCTGATTCCAGTAATGCGCCATGACCTGCGGACCCCGCACGCAGAGTTCACCCTCCGTATCGCAGCCGAGCAGATTACCCTCCTGATCGCGGATGGTGACGTCCGTCGAGGGCAGCGGGTAGCCGATCGCGCCGGAAAACTCCTCCAGATCGAGCCGGTTGGCCGTGACCACGGGAGAGGTTTCCGAAAGCCCGTATCCCTCGATGATGGCGGTTCCGGTGAGCGCCTTCCATTTGCGCGCGACCGCCTTCTGGGTGGGCATGCCGCCGGCGATGGACAGATAGAGATGCGAGAAATCGACCTCGCCGATCCGCGAATGGCTGGCCAGAGCGTTGTAGAGCGTGTTGACCAGAACCACGCAGTTGAACGGCGTCTTCTTCAGCGTATCGATCAGGCCCGACACGTCGCGCGGATTGGCGATCAGCACCTGACGCGCGCCGAAATGGAAAAACAGCAGACAGGCGGTGAGGCTGAACACGTGATAGAGCGGCAAGGCCGTGATCATCACCTTGTCCTCGTGCGCCTCCATCTCGTGCCTGATCCAGGCTTCGAGCTGCGCCACATTCGCCGCGACATTGCCGTGCAGCAGCGTCGCCCCCTTGGGCAGCCCGGTCGTGCCGCCGGTATATTGCAGGAAGGCGATGTCGTCCTTGGCGATGTCGCGCGGCTCATATGCGCCCGCACCGGGACGGCGCAGCACCGCGCTCAGCCTGATCGCATCGGGCAGATCGTAGCGCGGCACGACGCGTTTCACATAGCGTGACACGGCGTTGACGAGATGGCCCTTGAACCCGAGCAGATCGCCCGGCGCGACGAGCACGATGCGCTCCAGCGCCGTCTTCGCCAGCTCCGAACGCTCGACCGTATGGGCGAAGTTTTCCAGCACGAACAGCACCTTCGCCCCGGAATCCGTGATCTGGTGCTTGAGCTCACGCACGGTATAGAGCGGGTTGACATTGACGACGACACAACCGGCCTTGAGGATGCCGAACAGAATCGCCGGATAGGCCATGACGTTGGGCATCATCACCGCGATGCGATCGCCCTTGCCGTAACCCTGCGCGCTCAGCCAGGCGGCAACCGCCCGCACATGCCCGTCGAGATCCCTGAAGCGCATTCGTACCCCGAAGCTCTCGAAGGCATCGGCCTCACCGAAGCGCGAGACGGCGCGGTCATATATGCCGGCGAGATCGGGCACTGCGCTCTCGTCGATCTCGCGCGCCACGAAACCGGGATAGTGATCGAGCCAGGGGCGCGGGATGTCCTGATCGGCAGGCGCCTGCTTGCGCGCCTTCTTTGCCGAAGCTTCCTTCGTGGCTGAAGATTGCTCTGCCGCAGATGCCTTGGCGGAAGACTTCTTCGCCGCGGCTTCCGATCTCTTCGATGCAGCCGCTTTCCCGGACGACGCAGCCTTCTTTGACGGAGCCGCCTTCTTCTCGGTCTCCCCGTCTGTTGCGGCCTTTGTCGTCTTGCCTTTGGCCGTCTCGCTCATTCCGGTTTGCTTTCCGCCGGCTTGCTTCCTGCCGGTTCGCTTACTGCCGGTGCTCTCGTCGGACATCGACTCCTCCCGGGCATGTCGCCCCAAGCTTGTGCGTCACCTCATTGAGGAAACGCGAGAGTTTGCATCGGGTTTCGCAGCTTGTCCAACTGCTGCGATCCCGCACCCGCCCTTACGCAGCGTGATGGTGACGGATTTCGCATTTGCCGGCGGGCGAATGCGCGCTACACAGCGATCATGAACGACTTCTCTCTCGATCCCCGCCTCGAAGCCGATACGATCGCGCTCGGCGATCTCGAATTGTGCAGCGTGCGCCTGATGAACGATGCACGCTTTCCCTGGCTGATCCTGGTGCCGCGCCGGCCCGATATCGTCGAGCTGGACGATCTCGCCCCGGCGGATGCCCTCGCCCTCATGGAAGAGGCGCGCATCGCCGTCTCGGTGATGCGCAAGGTCACCGATCCGGACAAGGTGAACGTCGCGAATC
>PXAW01000068.1 GCA_003567055.1 Hyphomicrobiales bacterium | reverse complement strand
TGACAAAAGCAGCATTGCCAACGCCAGATGCCTCAACCCGCGAATGGCTGCTGCGGTCATGAATGACCAGTTTGAAAAAGCCCTTCTGGGCAAAGCGGCGCTCACCACCGTCGGCAAGTGGCAGGAGCGGAGTTTGCAAAGTCGCGCGTGGTGTCTGCCATGCACGACATGCTCGGCCCATTGCCGCCGGTCGGGACCTCCACAACGCTGCGGTGCAGCTTCTCCGAACCGGTTACTCAGGATCGCTGCAGCGATTCTTGCAAGCCAATGTCACTGATGCGGGGCCGAGCTGCCGTTCGCTGTAGCTGCATGGATAGCCGGTGTGGCCGCTATGCGCAGAAAGCGCCCATTGAAACTCGGGTTCATCGGTGGCGTTGCAAGGAAGCAGCACGCCCATCGCGCCGCCCCCTCCGGCGAGCGGCGTCACAACCCGGTGCGCAGGTGCCACAGCTCCGGAAACAGCTCCACCTCTAGCATCCGTCGTAGGTAGCCCACACCGGACGTCCCGCCGGTGCCGCGCTTGAAGCCGATCACCCGTTCCACCGTGGTGACATGGTTGAAGCGCCAGCGGCGGAAGTAATCCTCGAAATCAACCAGCTTCTCGGCGAGCTCGTAGAGCTCCCAGTATCGCTCCGGCGCGCGGTAGACCTGCGTCCAGGCCGCGCGCACATCGTCATTGGGTTGCCACGGGGCGCTCACATCGCGCGCGAGCACCGCCTGCGGGATCGCGAAACCCTCCGCCGCGAGATGGCGCAGCGCCACGTCATAGAGCGACGGGTGCGTCAGCTCGGCTTCGAGCGCGGCGACCAGATCGGGCCGGTGCGCATGCGGGCGGATCATCGCGCTGTTGCGGTTGCCGGCGGTGAACTCGATCAGCCGGTACTGCCAGGACTGAAAGCCCGAGGACTGCCCGAGATCGTCGCGAAACCGGGTGTATTCCGAAGGCGTCATCGTGCGCAGAACGTCCCAGGCATTGTTGAGCTGCTCGAAGATGCGCGCGACGCGGGCGAGCATCTTGAAGGCCGGGCGCAGCTCGCCCGCGGCGATGGCGCGGCGCGCCGCGTCGAGCTCGTGTAGCGCAAGCCGCATCCAGAGCTCGGAGGTCTGGTGCTGGATGATGAACAGCATCTCGTCATGGGCGTCGCTGCGCGGGTGCTGGGCATCGAGGATGCGGTCGAGGGCGAGGTAGTCGGTATAAGACATGCGCCCCTCGAAGGCGGTTTCGGCGCCCTCGCTGGCGGGGTCGTAGGGGTCAGTCATCGCGGGTCTCCTGTGCTGCGGTGGCGGGGCGGCACCCCCGCTCAGCCATCGCGCACGCCGAGCATCGCCATGCCCCGCCACAGCGCCGCCCAGCCGCCGGGGCGGAACAGAACGCCCCGCCCGCTCATGTCACCGCCGCGCGAGTGCGGTACTCCGCCCGGTCCCAGAGCCGCGCGCGCATGATCTCGCCGAGGATGCGCACCGCCGCGTCGATCTCGGTCGTGCTGATATATAGCGGCGTGATGCCGAAGCGCAGGATGTCGGGAGCGCGGAAATCGCCGATCACCCCATGCGCGATAAGTGCTTGCATGATCGCATAGCCTTCCGGATGGCGAAAGCTGACCTGGCTGCCACGCGCGGCCCCGTCGCGCGGCGAGGCGAGCTCGAGCTCGGGGCAGGCGGCCGCGACGCCGGCGATGAAACGCTCGGAAAGCTCCAGCGCGCGCGCGCGAAGGTCGTCGAGCGACACCCCCTCCCAGACATCGAGCGCGGCCTCGAGCGCGGCGAGTTGCAGCACCGGCGGCGTGCCCACGCGCATGCGCTCCACGCCCGCGCCGGGGCGGTAGTCGCGCTCGAAATCGAAGGGCGCGGCATGGCCGAGCCAGCCGGCGAGCGCCGGGCGCGCATGCTCGGCGTGGCGCGGGGCGACATAGATGAAGGCCGGCCCGCCCGGCCCCGAATTGAGGAACTTGTAGGTGCACCCGGCCGCGAAATCGACATTGCACCCGGCCAAATCGACGGGCAGCGCCCCGGCCGAATGCGCCAGATCCCACACCGTGACCGCGCCCGCCGCATGCGCGGCCTCGGTGAGTCGTTTCATGTCGTGCTTGCGCCCGGTGGCGTAATCGACCTCGGTGATCAGGGTGACCGCGACGCTCTCGTCGATCGCGTCCTCCAGCGCCTCGGGCGCCACCTTGCGCAGCGCGTAGTCGTCACCGAGCAGCCCGGCGAGCCCCTCGGCCATGTAGAGATCGGACGGAAAGTTACCCGTATCCGACAGGATCACGCGCCGATCCGGCGCCATGTCGAGCGCAGCAGCGAGCGCCTGGAAGACCTTGATCGACAGTGTGTCCCCCATCACCACGCTGCCCGGCTCGGCCCCGATGAGGCGCGCGATCCGGTCGCCGACGCGGCGCGGCTGATCCATCCAGCCGGCGCGGTTCCAGGCCGTGATCAGCATCTCGCCCCACTCCTCGCGCATCGCCCTTGCGACGCGCGCCTCGGCGCCGCGCGGCAGCGGGCCGAGCGAGTTGCCGTCGAGATAGATCACCCCCTCGGGGATGTGAAACATGGCGCGCGTGGCGTCGAAGTCGGTCATCGGGTTCCTTCCGGCGGCTCGAGGCTGGTGTACCGACATTCCCCAAGCCTCATGCCACTTGGGGAATGTCGGTTACCAATAATCCGACGGCAAGCATCGGAAAAACGGTAAGTCATGTTGCCTCATGGTAAATGTCGAGGCTTCGCAGCGTTTCCGGCATCGCCCGCAAGGACAGCAGGCAATGCCGGTTGACGGATCAGTTCGCGAATTCGGCGCCGAGACGTTCGAGTTCGGCGCGATAGAAGGCGAGGGCGGCTTCGCCATCGACGCCGCGTTCGTTCGCGGTGTTCACCCAATCCTCCTCGATGAAGGCGAGGGCCGCGCGGAGTTCCTCCAGCACCGTTTCGTCCACCTCGTGGAAGACGGTGCCGCCTTCCTCCAGCGCGATCCGGGCCTGTGCTTCACGATTGTGCCACATCTCCGCAAAGCGGCGCACCAACGCCTCGCCGCTCAGTTCATCCAGCGCGGCGCGATCTGCTTCGGAGAGGCGCTGATAGGCTGCCTCCGAGATCATGACGAACTGGCTGGAATGGGCAAAGCCGCCCGGGACCAGCGAGATATGGGTAAGGTATTCATCGAGATTGAAGCTGACCAGGGTTTCGAGAGACTGGAACATGCCATTGATGACCCCGCGCGAGACCTGCTCATAGGCTTCGGTCACGGAGGACGAGATCGGCACCATGCCGAGCGTGACGGCCACGTTCTCGACGAGTGTGCCCGGCACCCTGATACGCTTTCCATCGACGGCGTCGAGCGAGGTGAACAGATCACCGCGCATGGCCAGGTGGTAGGGCGGGTTTGTCCATAGCCCCAGAAGCCGGACACCTTCATGCTCGTTGGCCTCGGTGAGGTAGCGCTCATAGGTGTTCCAGTATGCAAGCGAGTTCACCACCGTGTTGTCATGGGTAAAAGGCAACTCACCAAGTTCGGTCAGCTGAAAGCGGCCCGGCGTGTAAGCGTGGACCGAGAACGCCATATCGGCGACCTCGTTGGCGACGAGGTCGAAATGCCCTGGCGGCGGGCCAAGCGCCGGCATGAAGTCGATGGTGACGCGGCCCTCTGTCGCTTCCTCGAGGTCGCGGGCAAAGGGCTCCATCACCTCGGTGATGATCGGGTGCGTTGAGGGCACCCAGTTGGAATAGCGCAGCACCACCTCCTGTGCAGAAGCGGGAATACCCGCTACCGCAAGCATGAATGTCGCCGCGCTGCCGAGTAGGATGTTGTGTTTCATGACAGTCATTTTCTCCCTGTTGCACTTGGGTGGGTTACATCAATGATGGCAGCCATAGGACCAGGCCGGGAAAGGCGATGATCAGGGCCAGTTTCAGAAGGTCGGGCACGATGAACAGCAGCACGCCGCCAAAAAGCGTGCGCAGCGAAATATGCGGCAATACCGAGCGCAGCACGTAGATATTGAGCCCAATCGGCGGGGTCACCAGGCCGAGCTCGACCACCATGACGATGAGAATGCCGAACCAGATCGGATCAAAACCGAGCGCGGTCACGACCGGGAAGATAATCGGAATCGTCAGCAGCACCATCGACATGCTCTCAAGGATCATACCGAGCACCACATACATCAGGCAGATGATGATCAGCACCTGAATCGGCGACATGTCCAGGCCCTCGATCGCTCCGCGCAGCATGCGCGGCAGCCCGGCCATGTTGAGGAAGTTGCCAAGCACCATGGCGCCGATGATGACGAAGAAGATCATCGCCGAGGTCACGGCGGTCTCGACCAGCGTGTCGAACAGGCTCCGCCAGTTGAGCGCGCGACGCGCGAGGGCGAAAAGCAGTGCGCCCATGGCGCCGATACCCGCTGCCTCGGTCGGCGTGAAGACGCCAAGATAGATGCCGCCCATCACCAGCACGAACAGCGCCAGCACAGGCCAGACCTTGGCCAACGCCCTGCGGCGATCCGCCCAGCCCACCCGCTCGGCCCGGGGCCCCCAGTCGGGGCGGAGGCGGGAGATGAGAGAGATCGTGAACATGTAGAAGCTGATCGCGAACAGGCCCGGGACGATGCCGGCGACGAACAGCTTCGAGATCGAGGTATCGGTCAGGATG
>PXAW01000123.1 GCA_003567055.1 Hyphomicrobiales bacterium | reverse complement strand
TGCCCGGGCGCATCGAGACGGATCGCACCAAGGAGCTCGACCAGGCCAATGCCAAGCGCAGCGGCAAGAGCCCGGAAGACGTCGCCGCCGCCAGCCGCGCCTCGATCCCCGCGGATCGCTACGGCACGACGGAGGAATTCGGCGACGTCGTCTGCTTCATGGCCTCCGACCGCGCCAGCTACATGACCGGCGGCCTGATCCGCGTCGATGGCGGTGCCATCCGCAGCGTGTGATATCGTTTGACGAGAACGCATCGCGCGCCGGGATCGGTGCGCGGTGCGGGATGGCTGAGGCCGGATCGACGGCGCCGGGCACGACTGAGGTACGGCAATACCGCACAGGATATTTCCCTGAGATGCGGACTGATTTTCCGAAAATCCTTGACTGAAAAATCAAAACTGGCAATGACGCTGCCTTGAGGCATTTTTTGAATGCTTTTTCTTATGAATACAATCAAAGGTAAATATTATGCGCTCATTCGGCATCGCGCTCGTTGTGGCAACGACATTGGGGCTCTCTTCTTGCCAGACCATTGGAAGCTACGGACGGTCCATGGCCAACGGCTATGGTGAAAGCCGTGCCGTCGCGGAAAGGTGCCCGGACTATGAAATGGCATCGAATTTCGTTGCAGCAGCAATGTTCGTTTGCCTAACCAGCAAGGAAGATAATCGGGAGTGTGAAATGGAAGAATTAATGACGCATGCTCCCCGCAAGACCCAATTCTATCGCACCATCTATTCTATCAGATCCGATGAATTCATGTGTCAACGCGCTGAAAGCATCTATGCGGACAGGAGAAGGAGTTTTCTCCGACCGGTAGCAGCGAACTGAATGAATGCCGTCGCGGCAAACACCCCCACCCTCTCAATCTACCCGCCGCGCGAAATAAGCCCGCACCAGCCGCGTGCGCGCGGCCTCGGCCAGCATCCCCGCCACCAGCCCCCAGAACGGATCGACCGCGAGCACCACGAGCCCCGTCACCGCGATGACGGGCCAGCAGGAGGGGCGGGAATCGAAGACGCGGCGGGTGAAGATCAGGGCGCCGGCGGTGACCAGCAGCAGCGCGCCGAGGCCGGCCAGCGGGATCGCCGCAAGCAGCGTATAACCCAGATCCCCCGGCGCCAGCGCGATCGCGATCAGCACGAGGGCGAGGATCACCAGCGCGCCGCCGGAGCGGGCGCCGAAGCGGTGATGCGCGGCGAGCCCGCCGGCGCCGTGGCACATGGGCAGGGCGCCGAAGGGCGTCAGCGCCAGATTGGCGAAACCCGTCGTCAGACACAGCCGGCGCGGCGTCACATGGGCGGCCTGTTCGCGGAAATGATCGCCTGCGATCAGGGCAGTGAGCAGGATCGCGTTGGTGAAGGTCAGGGCGAGCTGCGGCAGCACCAGGTTGGCCGTGGCCGCGTGCCAGTCGCCGAGATCAGGCCATGCAGGCAGCGCGAAGCCGGCATCGGCGGAGACGGTGATGCCCGGCACCCCGAGCAGCATCCCCAACCCCGCCATCGCCACGAGCGCGACCGGCACTGCCGGGATCTGCGTGAAGCGCAGGCCGATCCCCAGAATGGCCAGAGCCACCAGCGCGATCGCGTAAGCGCTCGCCATCAACTCGAAGGCCACGACGGCGAGCGCCATGCCCAGCCCCAATTGCAGCCCGGCGAGGACGGATTGCGGAACGAGGCGCACCACCCGCGTGATCCAGCCGCTCGCTCCGAGGCCGAGCAGGACGATCCCGATCAGGATGCCCGACAGCGCCACCGCCTCCGGGCTGATCTGCGTCGTGAGCATCACTGCCGCGATCGCCTTCATCGGCTGGACGGGGACCGGCAGCCGGTAGATCAGGGCGCTGGCGATGAGGAAGACGGCAAAGCCGAGAAAGACCGGTGCGGGCGCTAGCCCCGCCACGGCGATCGCGCCGAGCGTCAGCGGCAGGAGCGTGCCGAGATCGCCGAAGGCGCCGCTCCACTCCCCCGGCCCGAATCCGAACGGGCGCCCCGGCGGAGACGGGACGGCATCCGGAGCAGGGTGGCTCGAAGCCGGTTCGGGTGTCACCTGATTCACGATGCGCCTGAATCTCATTCGACCGCGCTGATCGGGAATGCACCCGATGGCACGCGCTGCGCGTTAATATAGCATTTTCCCGGATGCTGCACAGCCTCGAACCCGGGCCGGGCCTTCGGGGTTGTCACCGGGCCCGTCCGGCGAGAGATTTTCCGTGATGGCGGGGCGCAGAAGCTGACCGGTCGCAGACGAGAAGGAGAGAGCGCGTTGCTGGAAATCAACGAAACCTATGCGAGCGACATCGTGCGGCTGCGCTTGTCGGGGATCGTCACGTCGCATGAGGTCGAGCAGGCGATCCCGCAGCTCGAGCGCCTGTTCTCGGAGCGCAAGCCGCTCAAGCTGCTCGTCGAGCTGCTCGGTTTCGAGAGCATCGAGCCGATGGCGGCCTGGGAGGAGCTCTCCTTCCTGGCCCGGCATCGCGACGAGACGGCACGCGTCGCCCTGATCGTCGATACGCCCGGTGAGCGCACCGTCGCGCGCATCACCGAGTTCTTCACCGGCGGCGAGCACCGCGAATTCCACCACGGCGAGGAGGCGGCGGCCAGAGCCTGGCTGCGCGCGACATAGGGAGGATCCGATCATGACGATACGCGACGAAAGCCCCGTCGATCTCAATATCAGCGTCAGCATGGTGCACGAGATCATCCTGCATGCGCGCGCCTATGACGTGAAGGTCGCCCCCGGCGCCAGTTCCGACGGCTCGAATCCGATCGATGACGACGAGATGCGCATTCTGGAGAGCCGACGCGACGATTATACCGGCCCCGAGCTGCGGGCGGTGATCAACGGCCTCAATGACAGCGAGGCGGTCGATCTGATCGCGCTCGCCTGGGTCGGGCGCGGCGATTTCGATCGCGCCAGCTTCGAGGAGGCCCGCGCGCTGGCCGTGGAGCGCCATGGCGACCAGAATGCCGATTACCTGATGGGCATGCCGCTGCTCGGCGACTATCTCGAAGAAGGCCTCGCGGAACTGGGCCATCCGGTGACGGAGGAGCGCGAGTGAGGCGCCGGGCCGGGACCGCCAGATGACCGCAGCCGTACCGACACGGATCGAACCGCCCGATCCGCAACTCCTGACCGATTTCGCCACCGCGATGCTGGCACAGCTCGTCGATCCGCTGGTGATCGGCCAGATCGTCCTGATTGCGGTGATCGGCGTGATCGCCTTCGCCGTGGGGCGGCGGTTCGAATTGCGTTTCGAGCGCCACGCGCGGCGCATCCGCGACAATATCAGCCTGTTGCGGCTGGCCGTGATCATCATGCGGCGCATGGTGACGATCACGCTGGCCGCTCTGCTCTGGCTCGCCTATGCCGCCATCCGCGCCTTCGATCCCGTCTTCGAGCCCGACCTGATCAGCCTCGCCGCAGCGCTCGCGAGCGCCTGGGTGCTGATCTCGATCGTGACGCGGCTGATCCGCAACCGGGTGGTGGGGCGCCTTGCGGCCATCCTGGCCTGGAGCTTCGTCGCCCTGCGCCTGACGGGCCTTTGGGCGCCGCTGGCGAGCGGGCTCGACGCCACCGCGATCGAGATCGGCGGCATGCGGCTGTCATTGCTGGTGATGCTGCAGGCGGGTTTCATCGTTGCGGCAGCGCTGTGGGTTGCGGTCGTGCTCGGTCGGGTGATCGAGGAACGGCTGAGCCATACCGAGGAACTGACGCCCAGCCTGCGGGTGCTGATCGGCAAGCTCGTGCGCATCGGCCTGATCGTGCTCGCCACGGTGGTCGCGCTGACTTCGATCGGCATCGACCTGACGGCGCTGACGGTATTCTCCGGCGCGCTCGGCGTGGGCATCGGCTTCGGCCTGCAGAAGGTCGTCTCGAATTACCTCTCCGGCATCATCATCCTGGCCGACAAGTCGATCAAGCCGGGCGATACCATCTCGCTCGGCGACAAGGTCGGCTGGGTGCGCTCGATCCGCGCCCGCTTCGTCTCGATCGTCACCCGCGACGGCGTCGAGTTCCTGATCCCCAACGAGGATTTCATCACCAACCGGGTGATCAACTGGTCCTTCAGTGACAATTTCGTGCGCATCGACGCGAATTTCGGCGTCTCCTATGACAGCGACCCGCATCAGGTCCGCGCGCTGGCCGTGGAAGCCGCCGGGACCGTCGAGCGGGTGCAGAAACAGCCCGCACCCGTGTGCCATCTGCTCGGCTTCGGCGATTCCTCCCTCGATTTCGTATTGCGCTTCTGGATCGCCGATCCGCGCAACGGCCTCACCAATGTGCGCGGTCAGGTCTTCCTCGCCCTGTGGGACGCGTTCAAGGAAGCAGGCGTGAAGATCCCCTACCCGCATCGCGAGGTGATCCTCTCACGGGGCACCCCGACAACACCCGAAGACGCATTCGCGAGAGAGGCCGGAATCGACGCTGCCCCTGAGCGTCAGGACCGGGCGAGGTAGGCCTCCAGATCGGCGACCTCCATCGGCCTTGCCAGGAGATAACCCTGCACGGCAAGGAGATCATGTTCGGCCAGAACGAGCCGCTGCGCCGACGTCTCCAGCCCCTCGGCGATGCAGGCGATCTCGAGCGTCGCGACCAGATTGCGCACGGCTGCGAAGATCGCCGCACGCTTGGGATCGATATCGATA
>PXAW01000306.1 GCA_003567055.1 Hyphomicrobiales bacterium | reverse complement strand
GCGCGCACCGAGGCGCTCTTGCCGCGCGTGATCATCACGCGATAGGCGCCGGTGAAGCCGAAGGCGGCGTGATAGAGCGCAAAGCCGAGCCCGGCGCCGATCAGCCAGAGCGCCGCCAGCCTCCAGCCGGTATCGGTGAAGACGTGGCCGGCGAAGCCGATCAGCGCAGCGAGCGCGAGCAGGACGACGATGCGCTGCGGTCGCGGCAGGCCCGTCGCATCGTCGGGTGTCGCGGAAGAAACGGCGGCGTGGCGCGTCATCGCGGCTCCCCCTCCTGTGCGAAACCTGACGGGTGTTTCATGCAAGCATGCAGAATCATCTCATCTGATTGGCGCAATCCGACAAAAAATGCAATGCGTTCCGTATGACGATACGGAAATACACATTATCGTGTGAATATCTTGTAATTCCGGCAGAGACGCGTATTTCTCGGCGAGGAGGTTCCCATGACGCAGATCATCCCCGCTACCGAGACCGCGAGCCCGCGCATTCACGTGCTTCACGAGAATGACGAATGGGTCGTGCCCCTGCGCGCCGCCTTTGCCGAAAGAGACGCGCCCTTCACCGAATGGTTCCTCGATACGGGCGGGCTCGACCTGCGCGCCGCACCGCCACCGGGGGTGTTCTACAATCGCATGTCGGCCTCCTCGCATACGCGCGGCCATCGTTACGCGCCGGAATTCACGGGCGCGGTGCTCGCCTGGCTCGAGCGCCACGGGCGGCGGGTCGTGAACGGTTCGCGTGCCTTGCAGCTCGAGATCAGCAAGGTCGCGCAATACGAGGCGCTCGCGGCCTTCGGCGTACCGGTGCCCGATACGCTCGCGGTGGTCGGGCGCGGACAGATCGCGCAGGCCGCCCGCTCGCTCGGTTTCCCGCTGATCCTGAAGCATAACCGTGCGGGCAAGGGGCTCGGCGTCCAGCTCTTCCATGATGCGCAGTCGCTGGCGGCCTATATCGAATCCGACACCTTCGAGGAGCCGCTCGACGGCATCACCCTCGTGCAGCGGTATATTGCCGCGCCGGAGCCGTACATCACGCGGCTCGAATTCGTCGGCGGGCGCTTTCTCTATGCCGTGCGTGTGGATACGAGTGCGGGCTTCGAGCTCTGCCCCGCGGATGTCTGCGCCGTTCCGGTAGACGGCAATACCCCCGCGCCGGCATCCGCTGCGGAGAAATTCCGCATCGATCCCGATTTCGACACGCCGTTGATTCCGCTTCTGGAAAAGGTGATTGCGGCCAACGGTATCGAGATCGCCGGGATCGAGGTCATCCGGGATGCGCAGGGCCGGCTCTACGCCTACGACATCAACACCAATACCAATTACAATCCGGATGCGGAGGCGAAAGCCGGCATTCACGGCATGCGCGCGATTGCCGGGTATCTGCACGATCTGCTCGATTGACCCGTCGCACCGATGGCGCGGCGGGAAGGCAAACACAGAAGTCTACTAGGAAAAATTATGAGAAAAGCTGATTTGAATTGATGTGATTGCGAATCCTTTACATGTTTCCCCTACGGTCGTCGCATGCAGTCGACCGGCGGGATCATGATCAGGCAGGCCACTCCGTCCTTTCTACGCGCGGGTTTCGCCGTTATCGGCGGGGCGATCCTCGTCGCCTGCATGCTGGCGGCGATGGCGTGGCGTGCCGATGTGGCCGAACGCAACCTTCAGGCCGAGACGCGTTTCGCCATAGATGCCATCGCGGATACCCTGGATGCCCGCCTGCTCGAAGCGGCATTGGGTGAGGATGGGCGCAGCGTTGCGGCCAGAGACCGCGTCGCGCGGCTGGTGACGAAACTCGCCAGCCTCCCCGATTATCCCGTGGCCGGCATCGCGCTCGTTCCCGATGAGGGCACGCCGATCCGGATCGGCGCCGATCCGCGCGCCGTGTTCGATCCGCAGATCGGTCTGGATACCAGTGCCGGCGCGAGACCTGACCCTGTGATCAGTGAGGATGGGACTCTGGTCGCATCCGTGCGGCGGCTGGAGAGCGGCCACGCCGTGGTGCACGGCGTCATACCGTTGGCGCAGCTCGTGGCTGCGCGTGACACGGCGCGCCAGCGCATGATCAGCCTGTTCGTGCCGCTGATCTTCCTGCTGGTCCTCGGCAGCGTGATCTTTCACTATCGCTGGGGAAGCGGCGCGCGCAATTCGCGTATTCTGCAGGGCACCGAGACCGCCTATTTTGCGGTGTTCGGCTGCATCACCATGCTGATCATCGCCCTCGCCATTCACGATACGCGCATCGATCGCGCCCATCGCGATTTCATGAGAACCGCGCATCACCTCGGGCAGCAGGTGAACGCCGCGCTGGCGCGCTCGGTGTCCACGCTGCCGCATGCGGATCGCGAGACCTCCGCCGCACAATCGCGCGTCGCGCATGATCTGCTGCGCGCCTATGTTCTCCACGAGACGCTCGGCTCGGCCGTGGCGCGCGGGACGGCGGTGATGCTCGGGCTGAAGGTTGCCGGTGTCGATGGCCGGCATATGTCCGTCGGTGCGATCGAGGGATTCGGTGCGGGCGCGGTGTTGAACGGGGGTGAGCGTTGCGGGACGCAGGATGTCTGCCGCTTCGTACCTGTCTTCGCCGGCGACGGCATGCTCTTGCTCGGCCTCGCGGCGCCGCGCGACGCCACGCCTTCCTTCATCGAATCCGCCCTGCCGTCGCTGGCCGTCGGGCTGCCGCTGACGCTCGGGCTGACCCTTGTCAGCTTTTTCGTCGGTGGCCGGCGCGCCCGAACGGAGCGCGTGCTGCGCGAGCGTGCCGTGGCTCTGCATGGGAGCCAGGCGCGCTTTCGGGCCTTGCTCTCGAGCATCGATGACGTCGTGCTCGTTCTCGATCGCGATGCGCGTTTCAGCGAAGTCTTCGTGCCGGAGGCGCAGCGGCGCGTATTCGATCCCGCCGGGCTGCTCGGGCGCAGGCTTCCCGATTCATCCCTCCCGCCCGCTCTGATCGGCCTGATCGACGAGTGCATGGTGCGGGTGCGCGAATGCGGCATTGCCACGACCATCGATTTCCCCGTCGCCTGCGAGGGCGAGGAGCTCTGGTATGACCTGCGCCTGTCGCCACTACGCGATGCCGCCGGCGAGGCGCTGGGCGTGATCGGCGTCGCCCGCGAGACCACGCAGGCGCGGCGCGCGCAGCTCCGGCTCGAGCAGCGCGAAGCCTTCATGCGGCTGCTGACGGCGCTGTCGACGCAATTCGTCAATATGCGCGATGCCGACTGGGACAATCTGGTCACCCTCGCGCTGCAGCGTATCGGTCGGTTCTGCCGTGCCGATCGCAGCTATCTCTTCGTCTTCGATGCCGATGCGCAGACCATGACCAATACCCATGAATGGGTAGCACATGGGATCACGTCGCAGATCGATGCGCTTCAGGACGTTCCGGTTCCCGCCGCCTCGGCGGTTTTTCGTCAACTTGCCAACCATGAAACCCTGATCGTGAACGATGTGGCCAGCCTGCCGGCGAGCTGGAGCGATGATCGAAATCTGTTCGAGGCGCAGGATATCCGATCGGTCATTCTCATGCCCGTGGTCGAGGATGAGACGCTGATCGGCTTCGTGGGTTTCGATGCCGTCACCGCGGCGCGCGAGTGGAGCGCGATGGAGACTCATCTGCTGCGCGTCTTTGCGGATATCCTGGCCAGCGCCATGGCACGCCGGCGGGCCGATGCGGCCTTGCGCGAGGGCGAGAAGCGTTATCGTGACGTGGTGAACCGCGTGCGCGAAGTGATCTTCCGCACCGACAGGCAGGGCAGGCTGGTCTTCCTGAACGATGCGTTCGAGAATCTGCTCGGCATTCCCGCCGAGGATGCGCTCGGGGCAGATCTCGACGGGTTCATGGATGCGCGCGACAGCGAGGCATTCCGCAAGCGCATCGCCCGACTCTTTGCCGGTGGTGTCGGCGAATTGCGCTGGGAGGCGCGCTGTACGCATCGCGTCGGCGAGCTGCGCCGGGTCGAGATCTATTGTGAAGCCGAATATGACGCGCAAGGCACGGTCACCGGCGTCTTCGGCACCATGGTCGATATCACCGAGCGCCATGCCGCCCTCGAAGAGGTCGAGCGGCTTGCCTTCTTCGATGCCCTGACCAACCTGCCCAACCGCCCGCAGCTGATGCACAGGCTCAGCGAGGCGATGACCGAGGCCGCCGCTTCCGGGCGGCACGGGGCTTTGCTCTTCCTCGATCTCGATAATTTCAAGACGTTGAACGATACATTCGGCCACGACAAGGGCGACAGCCTGCTCGTCGCGGTGGCTGAGCGTCTGCGCAGCCGTGTCGGGGAGGGCGATCTCGTCGGGCGCCTCGGCGGGGACGAGTTCGTCGTCATTCTGCGCAACCTGTCGCCGGATCTGCGCGAGGCCGGCATCCAGGCCGGCCAGGTGGCGGAACGGCTGCGCAGCGGCCTGAACGGTTCCTACGATCTCGCCGGCCACAATCATTACGTTTCGCCGAGCATCGGTATCCGCGTCTTCGGATCGGAGACCCGTGACGTCGAGACGCTGCTGCGCCACGCCGATCTGGCCATGTACGAGGCCAAGGCGAGCGGGCGCGACAATGTCCGCTTCTTCACGATGGAGATGGAGCAATCCGTGATGCGCCGTGCCGGTCTCGAGGCGGATCTGCGCATTGCGCTCGAGGAAGACG
>PXAW01000266.1 GCA_003567055.1 Hyphomicrobiales bacterium | reverse complement strand
GACTTCGGTATCGGGCAGCACGACCGTCTCGCCGAAGCTGAACGGGTTGGGCTGATCGGCGAAGGGGCGCTCGGTGATACGCACCGAGATATTGCCGTGGGTGACGGCAACGGTGGAGATCTGCACGTTCTGCCCGATCACGACGGTACCCGTCCCCTCGTCGATCACCACCCGAGCCGGGGTATCCGGCGTGATCGCGAGTTCACCGATCTCGGCGAGGAAACGCATCGGGCTGATCCGCTCGGGCTGGCGCACGAAAACCGTGCGGAAATCGCGCTCCACCGCCGTACGCTCGCCCCAGCGGGCCAGCGAATAATTGTTGATCGCATCCGCGATGGAGACGGCGGTGCGGAAATCCGGGTTGCGCAATTCGAGGATCAGGCTGCGCATGTCGCGGAACTGGTCGGGCAGTTCACGCTCGATCAGCGCGCCGTTGGCGATGCGCCCGGATGTCGGCACGCCCTGCGCCACCAGCGCGGCCTCACCCGCCGCTTCGAAGCCGGAGACGGAGACGGCGCCCTGTGCCACGGCATAGACCTGCCCGTCGCCGCCCATCAGCGGCGTGACCACCAGCGTACCACCGTTGAGTGCGCGGGCATCGCCCAGCGATCCGACGGAGACGTCGATGCGCGCACCGCGACCGGCAAAGGGCGGCAGATCGGCTGTGACGACGACCGCCGCGACGTTGCGGGCACGCACCGTGTTCTCGACATTGACCCCCATCCGGTCGAGCATCGAGCGCAGGGATTGCTCGGTGAAGGGCGAGTTGCGCATCGTGTCGCCGGTGCCGGGCAGGCCGATCACGAGGCCGTAGCCGACCAGCTGGTTGTCGCGCATCCCCTTGAGCGTGGTCACGTCCTTGATCCGCGTCCCGCCCCGTTGCGCCAGATCGGCGGCGGCGGCCAGAGGATTGCCGAGCGTGAGGATGATGCCGGCGGCGAGCAGCATCGCGAGCCGCCACACGCGTTTGCGGACAGGCGCTCCAGACCCGGCGCGAGGCGCGGCAAATCGTTCATGCATCGTCATTCTCCGACCCGCAACGTGCCGTCCGGCTGGACCGTTCCCATGATGGTGACCCCGCTGTCGAGATTGCGCGCACGCACCCGCTCACCGACGGAACCCGCCTCCAGCGCCGAGGCGATGCCGATGATCGTCATGCCCGCCTCGGCGAAGACGACCTGAACCGAGCGCCCGCGTTCGACGAGCCGCGGCTCCTCGATGGCGTTGCGCGGCACGAGCTGCCCCGGAAGCAGCGTCCGGCGCGCGACCTTGCCGGTCAGCGCGGGCAGATCGGCGACGACGGGGGCGCGTCCGAGTGCATGGGCGGAGAATTCGCGCATCTCGATGACACCCTCCTTGATGGTCTCGCCGGGATAGATGGTGATGGTGGGCACCGGCATGGCCCGGCTGCCTCCGGCATTCTGGGCCAGCGCGGCCGGGCTGCCCGCCAGGGTCAGCAAGGTTGCGGCGAGCATTATGCCAAGTACGGCCCCGGCCTGACGACACGCACGGATCATCGATCAGCTCCTCGATTCATGGTCCCGACCGCGCGGATCAGCGGATACCCTTGGAGACCGTACCGGCCATGTCGTCGGCGGCCTGGATCACCTTGGAATTCATCTCATAGGCGCGCTGGGCCGAGATCAGCTCGGTGATTTCCTTGACCGGATCGACGTTGGAGCTCTCCAGATAGCCCTGATGCAGGCTGCCATATCCCGGATCGCCCGGCGCGCCGATCACGGGCTGGCCGGAGGCGACGGTCTCGCGATAGAGGTTGCCGCCGAGCGGTTCGAGGCCGGTCTCGTTGGCGAAGTTGGCGAGCGTCAGCTGACCGAGCTCCTCGAGCTGCATCTGGCCGCCGATCTGGGCGAAGACCTGGCCGGACTGGTTGACCACGACATCCACCGTATTCTCCGGCACCACGATGGCCGGTTCCACGAGATAGCCCTCGATGGTGACGAGCTGGCCTTCGGCATTGGTGTTGAAGGCACCGGCGCGCGCGTAGAGAATCTCGCCCTCCGGCCCCTGCACCTGGAACCAGCCCTGGCCGTTGATGGCGAGGTCGAGCTTGTTGGCGGTGTTGGTCAGCGCGCCCTGCATATGCAGGTTGCGGATGGCGGCCGCCTTCACGCCGAGCCCGATCTGGGCGCCTTCCGGGACGGCCGCCTGGCCGCCGCGCATCGGCACACCCTGCAAGCGTTCCGCCTGATAGAGCAGGTCGGTGAACTCGGCGCGGGCGCGCTTGAAGCCGGTGGTGTTGATATTGGCGATGTTGTTGGCGATGACTTCGACGTTCATCTGCTGGGCGTTCATGCCCGTGGCGGCGATGGCGAGGGCGCGCATTGTCCGATCCTCCTCAGATCTGCATCCGGCTGATTTCCTGGTAGGCCTGCACGACCTTGTCGCGCACCGAGATCGCGGTATTCAGGGTCTGCTCGGCGCTCATCACCGCCTCGACGACCTGCTGCACCGAGGCCTGACCCTGCAGACCCTTGATGGAAACGGCCTCGGCGGCCTGAAGCTGACTCACACCATCGCGGGCGACCTGGGACAGGACCTGCGAGAAATCGGTGCGCTGCGTCTGCTGGGTGAAGCCCGTCAGGGCGGTGGCGGCTTTGCGTTCGACCCCGGAGGTCGGGGCGGCGAGCCCGGCGGCGCCGGGAAGGCTGGCGACGGCGTCGATCATGATCAGTTCCTCAACAGATCGATGGTGGCATTGACCATCGAGCGGGCTTTCTTGATGATCTGGAGATTGGCTTCATAGGAGCGATTGGCTTCGCGCAGATCGGCCATTTCCATCAGCATGTTGACATTGGGCTTCTTCACATTGCCGTTCGCGTCGGCTGCGGGATGGCCGGGATCATGCTCGATGCGAAACGGCGAGCGGTCGGTGCCGACATTGCGGATACCGACCAGCTCCGCACCGACGAGCCGGTCCATCTCGCTCTTGAAGCTGATGGTCTTGCGACGGAACGGGTCGGCGCCGGGGGTCGAGCCGGTCGACTCGGCATTGGCGAGGTTCTCGGAAATGATCTGCAGGCGTTTGGATTGCGTCTGCAATCCGGAGCCGGCAATGCGCGAGATCGCGGCGAGCGGGTCCATCATCGCCTTATCCTTTCACGGTTGTCATGAGCATGCGGTGGAACGACTTGACGATGCTGGTGGAGAGCGAATGCTCACGCGCCGCGCTGCTGGATTTCATCAGTTCCTGCTCGATGCTGACGCTGTTGCCGGAATGGGTGATGGTCCAGGAATCCGCCTTGTCGGTACGCGTCTGGCGGGCGCGCCCGTCGAGTTCGAGATGCGACGGGCTGGTCGCGGCCATCTGCAGGCGGGTATGGTCCATCACCTCGCGAAAGGGCTGCACGTCCTTGGCGCGATAGCCGGGCGTGTCGACATTCGCGACATTCTCGGCAATCGTGGCCTGGCGGACCGACAGCCACTCGTTGCGGCGCGATGCCAGGGAAAACAGGTGTATCGCTTCCACGGAAAGGTCTCCCGGTTTCGATCTGACCGGAGACTAGGTGCGCTGGCTTGCGTCAGGCTTGAGCGACCATCAGCGGCGCATCGAACGGCGTCGGGTCGAATGGCTTTCGGATGGATTGGCCTGCGCGCGCGGGCGCGCTAAAGAGAGACCATGAGCCCGCTTGCCACACCGCTTGCCAATCCTCTCGGCCCGACCACGCGGCGCGCTTCGCCCGAGACGCGGCTGTTGCAGGTGGCGGCGGAGCATCTGGGCCGGTTCGGCGCCCGCCGGCTCACCGTGGTCGGCGTCGCGGAAGAAGCGGGGATGACGCATGCCAACGTCTACCGCTACTTCCCGTCCAAGGCCGAGTTGATCGACGCCGTCGCCGGTCAATGGCTCAAGGAGGTCGAGGCCTCGCTCAGCGACATCGCCGACAGCCCCGATCCCGCCGACGACAAGCTGGAGCGCTTCGTCCTCGCCATCGCGCGGCAATATCGCGAATGCGCCGAGCGCAACGCGCATATCTTCGACGTCTATGTGGCGGCGGTGGAGCATTCGCGCGGGATTGCCCGCAAACACCGCACCCGGCAGCTGCGACTGCTCGAGCGGGTGATCGACGAGGGCGTCACCACGGAAGTTTTCAATCCGCGCGACCGCGACCGGGCGATCGCCTTCGTGATCGATGCCGTACAGCGATTCGTCAATCCGGCCATGGTGCGCATCGACGTGCGCGTGCCGCGGGCAGTGCTCGACGAGCGTCTCAACGTCATGCTGCGGGTGGTCCTGCGCAGCCTCGCGGTGGGTCAGGTCTGATCTGGCCTATAAGAATGACAAAAAACGTCATTTGTCACATTTTTCCGAAAGCCGTCGGGAGCGAGGCGAATTGCGCGCGCAAAGCAGCGTGCATCTGCGGTAAGTCGCTTTGAAAAAGGCGTTTTTGCGCATGGTCGATTGGCAATTACCCCAGACTCCGGCGCCGGATGCCGCGCTGATACCGGAACTGTTAAGGGTTTCAACGCCTTGAACCCCGGCAACGAATGAGTCAAAGAGGCCCGCACTGGAGCAGGCGGCGATGACGTGCGCCCGGCTCCCCGAACAGGTCAACACAACGAGGTTCATGTCCTCATGGCACGCAAGAAAATCGCGCTCATCGGCGCCGGCCAGATCGGCGGCACCCTGGCCCATCTCGTCGGCATGAAGGAACTGGGCGACGTCG
>PXAW01000199.1 GCA_003567055.1 Hyphomicrobiales bacterium | reverse complement strand
GCCGCAAGCCACACCCGGGCCGGACCCGCTCCACGAAGCCCTCGCCGCGATCGATCCGGACGAGCTCAGCCCGCGCGAGGCGCTGGAGCGGCTCTATGCGCTGAAGAAGCTGGTTTGAGGCTTCCGCGTCAGCCCTCGTCTTTCGGCGCCTGAGGCTTATCCTGTGCACCCGTCTCCGGCGCCGCATTCGCCATCTGCCGCGCGGCATCCTCGAAGAGCGTGCGCATCATCTGCATCTGCGCATCCTGCATCTCGCGCCCGAGCTGCATGAAACGCTCCCAGTGGCCGAACATCTCCGCGACTGCCTTCTCGCCCTCGCTCTTGGGCGGGGGCGCGGGTTCGGGCTCGACGCCGAACATGGCGGAGAACATCGCCTCATAGGGATTTTCGGACGCGCCATCACGCCGCGAATCAGATTGGCTGCGCATGCGCTCTCCCATGCCGCCCATCAGCGTTGCAGCCACGTAGGGCATCATCTGTGACATCGTCTCGCGGGACAGGCCGGCGAGCTTCGCGCTGTGATCGGAGAGATTGCGCGCGAGATCAGGCGAGCCGAACAGCGCGCCGAGCGCTTCCTCGCCGCGCCGGCGGGCATCCTGCGAATAGGCCTCCGCCGCGCTTTCAAAGAACGGCGCATACGCGCCGCGCGTCATCGCCTCGACGAGACTGCGCAGGTGATCGGGCTGCGTGCGCTGCCCCTGCAAGCCGACGGCGAAAGCCGGCGCGAGGGCGGCCAGCGCCTTGCGCGTATCCTCCTGGCTCATGCCGAACTGCGCTGCAAAGCTCTCGATCGCCGCCCCACCCTGCGCGTTGCGCATGATCTCCGCGAAATTCAGCATGCCATCCTCCCCTCATTGCGCCGCATCAGCGCGCGGGAAGCCTACGCCGACATCGCTCCGGGCGCAAAGTGCGGCGAAACTGCCGCTGCGTCGTGGCCGGATTGCCGCCCTCGAAAAAACGACGCGGCGGGTCCGATTTTTCTTGAAAAATCCGGGCGATGGCTGTACCCACCGCTTTGCCCAATTTCGCACGTGCCTGTGGTCGCGTGCCGGTCGGCGGAAGCGATCAGGTTGATCGCCACGCCCGCGAGCTTCTCAAGCTCACGGAGAGCGACTGGTGCCGGAGGCAACCGGCCTGTGGTGTCGCAATACGACGCCCAGCGCGGCTTAAAGCAACGACGACACGGGCTTTTTTGGTCTCCGTCGGCCCTCCACAGGTCGGCAACCGAAGAGGCTTGTCTCATCATTGCCGCATGTGCGGATCGGATTTTTCCGTTCCAAACGAAGGCAGCACGACGGGTTCGACCCGCCCTACGCCGCTCATGTCTCCACAGCATGTCCGGCGTCGGCGCAGTCCAACCCCCGAGCTGGGTGGCCCGCAGCCACCTGAATTCTGGCCGTGACGGCACGACGCCGTCCGTCGAACCTTTGTCAGGAGGGCGCCATGACCGCGCGCATCCACGAATTTCTGCGCAACCGCGACGATGACGGGCCGTGCCTCGTCGTCGATCGGGACGTCGTGCGCGACAACTACCTGCAATTCGCCCGCTCGCTGCCCGATACCCGGGTTTTCTACGCGGTGAAGGCGAACCCGGCGCCGGAACTGCTCGCGCTTCTGGCCGAGCTCGGCTCGTGCTTCGACACGGCCTCCGTACAGGAGATGAAGCTCGTGCTTGATGCTGGCGCCACGGCGGACCGGATCTCCTTCGGCAACACCATCAAGAAGGAGCGCGACATCGCGCGCGCCCTCGAGCTCGGTGTGCGCCTGTTCGCGGTGGATTGCGAGGCCGAGGTCGAGAAGATCGCCCGTGCGGCGGAGCTCACCGGTGCGCAGGATATCCGCGTCTTCTGTCGCATCCTGTGCGACGGCGCCGGCGCCGAATGGCCGCTCTCGCGCAAATTCGGCTGCGCGCCGGAAATGGCGGTCGAGGTGCTGGAGCACGCCTGGCGGCTCGGGCTCGACGCTTACGGCGTGTCCTTCCATGTCGGCTCGCAGCAGGGGAATACGGAAGCCTGGGACCAGGCGCTGGCGGCCTCCGCCGCGATCTTCCGCGAATGCGCCGAGCGCGGTATCCGCCTGTCGATGGTCAATCTCGGCGGCGGTTTCCCGACGCGTTATCTCAAGCAGATCCCCGCGGTCGAGGCCTATGGCCAGTCGATCTTCCAGGCGCTCTCGCGGCATTTCGGCAACCGCATCCCGGAGACGATCATCGAGCCGGGTCGCGGCATGGTCGGCAATGCCGGCGTGATCGAGGCGGAAGTGGTGCTGGTCTCGAAGAAGAGCCGTGCGGAAGACGAAATCCGCTGGGTCTATCTCGATATCGGCAAGTTCGGCGGTCTCGCCGAGACCATGGACGAGGCGATCCGCTACGCCATCCGCACGCCGCATGACGGTGAAGCGTCCACGCCCTGCGTGCTCGCCGGCCCGACCTGCGATTCGGCGGATGTGATGTATGAGCGCATTCCCTATGATCTGCCGGTCTCGCTGTCGATCGGCGACAAGGTGCTCATCGAGGGCACCGGCGCCTATACCTCGACCTACGCCGCCGTCGCCTTCAACGGCTTCCCGCCGCTGAAGAGCTACGTGATCTGAAGGCCCGGTCATGCATGCGGGATCCCGGAAGGGGTCCCGCATCGCCCTCACCCTTTCCCGCTTCCCGCCAGCATCCCCGCGAGCGCCTCGCGCAGCGACGCCGGGATCCGCGCCGGCCTGCCGTCGCGGATACAGGCGACGGCGACACGGGCGCCGACGAGAAACTCACCCGCACGCATCACCGCCTGGTCCATCGTCAGCGACGCCCCGCCCGTCTCGATGATGCGCGTCTCGACATCGAGCACGTCATCCATCAGCGCGGGACGCCTGAAATCGATTTCCATGCGCCGCACCGCGAAGGCGAGCCCGCCCTCCTCGCGATGCAGGCGCGACTGGTCGATGCCGATCAGGCGCAGGCAATCGCTGCGCCCGCGCTCGCAATAGCGCAGATAATTGGCATGGTAGACGATCCCGGAGAAATCCGTGTCCTCGTAATAGACCCGCAGCCGCAGCCTGTGGACGCCGTTCGTGATTGCGCCGGCGAGCGCGTGGCCTTGCTGCTCATCAGCGTTTGCCGAGGGCGAAGCGTCCGGGGATTGATGCATTAGGGGCTCCTCGTTTCTGTCGTCGTGCACGATGACGCTGCGGGCAATCGTCGCGACCGGCATGCTTTCGCCCAGAAATAACCGTGTTACCATGTGAGAGGAAGCGTTAGACTGAGGCCCAATGGGTCTAAAGGCCGTGCGCGCCGGTGTGATCGCCGGCTGGATCCGGGCGATGCGCGCCCGACGAGAAACGAGATGCAGGGACGCCGTATGCGACTTCTCCCGCAAGGGCTGCGAGCCCTGTTTCACCGCTTTCGGCCAGAGAACCCGCCAGAGCAAGACGCTGATCCGGTGATACAGCAGCGCCGCCTGCGCACGCGGCTCGACCGCCTCGTCGGACGTGCACGCGTCACGCTCGCAATCGAGCTGATCTGGCCCCGGCTCTGGCTGCCGCTCGCCGTCATCGCCGCCTTTCTGACTTTGGCCTGGCTCGGCCTGTTCCAGCAGATACCGCCACTGGCGCGAATCGCCGTGGTCGCCATTGCGGCGATCGCCTTTCTCGCCTCCTGCATTCCCGCGATCCGCGCGCTGGTGCAATTCCTGCGCGGCGCACCCGGTCGCACGGCGGCATTGTCGCGGCTGGAGCGTGATTCGCGGCTCGAACACGGGCCGGCCCGGACCCTCGATGACAATCTCGCCCTCGGCGATCGCGATCCCGCCGCCATGGCCCTGTGGGAGATTCATCGCCGCCGTGCTGCGAAAGCGCTCGCCGGCATGCGCCTCGATGTCCCCGATCCGGCCATGCCGAGCCGCGACCGCTACGCGCTGCGCGCCGTTCCCGTCCTCGCCGTCGTCGCCAGCGCCTTCATTGCCGGGCCGGAGATCGGCGCAAGGCTGAACGCCGCTTTCGACTGGCGCGTTCCGACAGTGCAAGCCCCGGCCATGCGGGTCGACGGCTGGATCGACCCGCCGGCCTATACCGGCATCGCGCCGCTGATGCTCGATTTCAACCGTGAGACCCAGCACCTGCGCGTGCCGGAAGATTCGGTCATCGTGATCCGGGTGGCGGGCGAGCAGATGCCGCGCATCACTGCCGTGACGGGGCTCGACGCCCTCGACGGCGCGGGTCGCGAGGCCGGAGAAGGCCTCAACGAACAACGCTTTCGCATTCACGGTGACGCGCAGCTCGAAATCAGCCCCGAAGCCTCCCCCGATCACCGCCTGAGCATCACCGCGATCCCCGATGCGCCGCCGGAGATCGATTTCGCCGGGCCGCCGGAAGTTCAGTCGCGCGGCGCCTTCACCCTCGCCTATATGATGCAGGATGATTACGGGGTCGCGCAGGCGCGCGGCATCGTCGCCCTGCCGCCCGAGCGCGATTCCCATGCACCGCTCGTGCCGCCGCCGGAATTGTCGCTGTCGCTCTCGCGTGGCGGCGAGGATGGGATCACTTCGACGAATTTCGATCGCACCGAGCACCCCTGGGCGGGCGCGCGGGTCACCCTCCAGCTCGAAGCGCGCGACGATGCCGGGCAGACCGGCTATTCCGAGGTCATCGATTTCACCCTGCCGCAAAGGCCCTTCAACGAGCCGCTCGCCCGTGCCTTGGT
>PXAW01000259.1 GCA_003567055.1 Hyphomicrobiales bacterium | reverse complement strand
TTGAGCTTGCGCCCGGCGCTGACGGGGTAATGCACGATATGGCCCTGCGGCCCGAGCCAGAGCCCGGTTTCCTCACCGGCGAGTTCCGGCGGCGCATCCTTGCGCGCGATGGTCGCACGCCAGGCGACATAGCCCTGAAAGGCCGGCACGCGGGCATCATTGATCAGCGGGCGTGTCTTCGACCAGGCCCCGTCGGCGCCGATAACGAGGGTGCTGGCCATATCCTCGCGCTTTGCGCCGGAGCGGGTGAAGCCGAGGGCCACATGCCCGTCCTGCTGGTCGAGATGTTCGAGCGTGCGCCCCATCAGCAGGCGGATATTGGGCTGGGCGCGCACGGCGTCGAGCAGGATCGTCTGAAGATCGGCGCGGTGGATGACGTAGTTCGCGGCCCCGAAGCGCTCGCGCATGAAAGGCCCTTGGGCGACTTCGCCGATCTCGCGCCCGGAGCGCACCGCGCGTATCACGACGCGCTGCGGCTCGCAGGCCTGGCGGGCGAGCGCCTGGCCGAGGCCGAGATCGCCGAGGATACGCGTCGCGTTCGGCGAGAGTTGCAGCCCGGCGCCGACCTCGGTGAAGCCGGTGCGGCGCTCGACGAGCGTCACCTGACGTCCGATTCGCGACAGGGCGAGGGCAGCCGTCAGACCGCCGATGCCGGCGCCGATCACGGTCACGTCATGCAGGGACATGGGTTATGCCGGCCTCAGCGCGAGCCGCCCGCAAGCAGTTTGTCGGGCGTGGTGCTGCTGCCGTCCCACAGGCATTCGGCGGGCTCGACCTTGCCCGGGCCGAGCTCCGGCTTGTAGCGATACAGCGTCGAGCAATAGGGGCAGATCGCCTCGTCGGCGCCGCCCATATCGATGAATTCATGCGGGTGATCGAAGGGCGGCTTCGCCCCGATGCACATGAATTCCTTCGAGCCCGTATAGATCACGCGCAGCCCGTTTTCGTTGTGGAAATGGGGGGTGCCGGTTTCTGCCATGTGTCGCTCGTCCGATTATGCCCTGATGCGGGGATCAATTGCGGCGCACCATAATGCGCGCGGGGGCGGGCGGCTAGTCTCGTCTGCAAGAAAACCGCGCGGCTTACAGAAGCAGCGCGATCAGGCCGCCGGCCACCACGAGAATGACGAGCGTCGTCGCCACGATGCTCAGCGCATGGCGCCAGCCCAGCGCCGCGATCGCCCGCACGGAGGTGCCGAGCCCCAGAGCCGCGATGGCGATCAGCAGCCCCCATTGCGAGACGGCGACGAGAAAGCCGCGCACGGGTTCGTAGACGGGCGCCAGTGCCGGCTGCGTCAGGGCGATGGAGTTGATCACGCACAGAACCAGAAAGACGATGGCGAAGACCGGTACCGGCACTTTCGGCGAAGGCGCCCCCGGGGCACGCCCCTCGGTTCGCGCGGCGAAATACCAGCCGATGACGAGCACGACCGGCAGCAGCAGGAAGACCCTGAACAGCTTGACGATCACCGCCGTATCGCCCGTCTCCGGGGAGATCGCATAACCCGCGCCCACGACCTGTGCGACATCGTGGATGGTGGCGCCGAGCATGATGCCGAGATTGCGTTCGTCGAGCCCGACCAGGGCGCCGAGCACCGGGTAGAACACCATGGCCAGCGTCGAGAGCGCGTTCACCGCCACCACGACGAAGGCGATATCGGCCTCCTTGCCCTTGTATTGCGGTACCACCGTCGCCGTGGCGAGCGTCGCGGAAGCGCCGCAGACGGCGGTGGCGGCGCCGGCGAGCGCGCCGTAGCCTTTCTCCTGGCCCATCGCCCGCGCCATGGCGAAGCCCGCGATCACCGTCACCACCATGGAGAGGATCACGATCAGCGCCGTGGTCAGGCCGAGCGCGACGATGTCGCCCAGCGCGATACGCAGGCCGAGCAGCGCCACCGCGATGCGCAACAGCCGCTTCACGGCGAGGCCCATTCCCGGCTCGAAGAGCGGGCGCGCGGCGAGCGGGTTCAGCGCGACGCCGATCAGCAGCGCGATGACCATGGCCGGCAGGGGCAGGAATCCCGGCATGCGCGGCGCCAGCCATACGGCGGCGATCGCCACGGCGAGGGAGAGGGCCAGTCCGGGCCAGTGGCTGTGAAGGAACGCGCGGGCGTCGCTGTGAATCATCCGCTTAGACAAACTCAACATGACGCTGCGTCAATCATCACCGCGCGACAATCGCGCCCAGACGCTTTTCGCGTGATGCCACGAGTTCTGGTGCAAATCCGTCACGGCAGCAGACCGAGGCGCTCCGCAAAAGCGGTGAGCCAGACGATGCCGGCGAGCACGATGGCGAGGAACACGGCCGCCGAGGCGGAATCCTTCACCGCGCCGATGCGGGGGTGGAATTCCGGCGTGACATGGTCGGCCAGCCGCTCGATCGCGGTATTGAGCAGCTCCGTCACCATCACCAGCACGAGCGAGCCGATCATGGCGACGTACCAGGCGGCATTGGGTGCGATGAAGAAGCCGAGGACGAGGCAGAGCACCAGGATGATCGCTTCCTGGCGAAACGATTCCTCGCTGCGCAGATTGAAGCGCAACCCGGCAAGGGAGGAGAATGCGGCGCGCTTCAGGCGGTTCATGGAATGCCTCAGTTCTTGCTGCCCGGCAGAGCCGGCGGCGGGCTGTCGGTGACGGCGACGACCTTGCCCGGGTTGAGGATATTGCGCGGATCGAGCGCCTGCTTGACCGTCTTCATCAGATCGACGGCGACGGGGTCCTTGTAGAGCAGCAATTCATCCCGCTTGATCAGGCCGACCCCGTGTTCGGCGGCGATGGAGCCGTTCATCCGCGCCACGATATCATGAACGATGCGGTTGAAGTGCTCCCATTGCGCCAGAAACTCCGCCTTGTCCATGCCGACCGGCTGGCTGAGATTGAAATGGATGTTGCCGTCGCCGAAATGGCCGAAGCCGCAGACGCGCACGCCGTCCATGGCGGCCTCGCAGGCGCCGCTCGCCTCGATCAGGAAATCCGCGACGCGCGAGACGGGCACGGAGACGTCGTGCTTGATCGAGCCGCCTTCCTTGCCCTGCACCTCCGACATCAGCTCGCGCAGCTTCCACATGCCGGCGACCTGCGCGCCGCTGGTGGCGAGCGCGGCATCCTCGACGAGTTCATCCTCGATGGCCTGTCCGAGCACGGTCTCGGCGAGCGTCTGGAGATCCGCATCCGGCTGGGGGGAGGTGAGCTCGATCAGCGCATAGGCCGCGTGGTCGCCCTGGAGCGGGCGGGTGACATCGTGGCCGTGCTTCATCACCATGTCGAGACCGAAGCGCGGGATGAATTCATAGGCGGTCAGCTGGTCGCCCGCCGCCGCGCGCAGGCGCTCGAAAATCGTGAGCGCCGTCTGCGGCCCGTCGCAGCCGATGAAGGCGGTGACCTGTGATTTCGGCGCGGGATAGAGCTTGAGCACCGCCGCCGTGACGATGCCGAGCGTGCCTTCCGAGCCGATGAAGAGGTGCTTGAGATCGTAGCCGGTATTGTCCTTGCGCAGGCCGCGCAGCCCGTTCCAGATCCGCCCGTCCGGCAGGACGACCTCGAGGCCGAGCACGAGATCACGCGTATTGCCGTAGCGCAGCACGCCGGTGCCGCCGGCATTGGTGGCGATGTTGCCGCCGATCTGGCAGGTGCCCTCGGAGCCCAGTGAGAGCGGGAACAGCTTGTCGGCCTCTTCCGCCGCATCCTGGATGCTTTTCAGCGTGCAACCGGCCTCCGCCGTGATCGTCGCATTCGAGGCATCGACCTCGCGAATGGCGTTGAGACGCGAAAGAGAAAGCACGATCCCGCCGAAGGGCACGCCGCCGCCGACGAGCCCCGTATTGCCGCCATGCGGCACGACGCTGATCCCCTCCGCATGACATGCGGCCATGACGAAGGCGACTTCCTCCGCATCCCTGGGGCGCACCACCGCACCGGCGAGGCCGCGATAGAGCCCGCGGGATTCGACGAGATGCGGCGCCATGTCTTCCGGCTGCGTGAGGACGTATTCCGCACCCAGCCGCGCGGACAGCTTCGCGAGGAATTCGGGTGAGGGGGTGGATGCTGGCGCGGACACGATCTGAAGTTTCCCTGTGGGTTGATGCGTTTCGAACCTGAAGCACTTGTGTTAGCAAACCGCGCCGCGCTTGCATACGGGCGCTTCGCCACGGTGCGGATTGCGCCTCGCCCGGCCCCACCCATCGCCGCCGGTGGCGATCCAGGGAAACTTTGCGAGGGTATTGCCGGTTCGGCCAATCAGCACGAAACTTTCGACGAACGGACAGAGCGAGACGATGATAGCGAGACATGTGCATGTGACGGGCCGTGTGCAAGGTGTGTGGTTCCGGGCGTGGACGCGTGAGCAGGCGCTCGCGAAAGGCGTCTCCGGCTGGGTCCGCAACTTGCCGGACGGGTCGGTCGAAGGGGTACTCGCGGGCCCCGAAGAGGCGGTCCAGGCGGTGATCGCGGTGCTGCATGACGGCCCGCCGGCGGCGAAGGTGGCGGATGTCCGGGTCACGCAAACGACTTTTGCCGACGAGCCCGGATTTCACATTGTCGACTGAGTGCAGGTGACAATCGCGGGGCGGCGCCTTATCCGCTGATGCGTATCGGTTTGGGGGAGGCGCGGCGTGTCGGCGGTTTGGGAGCTTTCGGGCCTGTTCGTCTCGGCCTTCACCTCGGCGACGCTGCTGCCGGGATCCTCGGAGG
>PXAW01000200.1 GCA_003567055.1 Hyphomicrobiales bacterium | reverse complement strand
GACGCCCGGACCGTTACGATGTCATCGGCCAGAACGTGAGCAACCAAGCCTGGTTCCGCAGCGCCGCCGATCTGCCCTCCGGCGATGATTATTGCGTCGGCGATGTTTCGACCGAGCGCCTGCTCAAGAACGGTCAGGCCCTCACCTATTGCGCCAGCGTTCGCGAGAACGGCGAGGCGCATGGCAAGCCTCTCGGCATCCTCGCCATCCATTTCGAGTGGGAACCCCAGGCGCGGGCGATTGTCGATGGCGTGCGCATTGCCGAGGAAGAGCGCGACCTGACACGCGTCATGCTGGTCGATGCCGATCATCGCGTGATCGCCTCCTCCGACGGCCAGGGCATCCTCTCCGAACGCCTGCCCCTGCGCACCGACGGGCAGCGCTCGGGTCATTATCGCGAGAATGACGGCACCACCATCGCCTTCCATGCCACGCCCGGCTATGAGACTTATGCCGGCCTCGGCTGGTACGGCGTCATCGCCCGGCGTCCGGGTTGAGGCAGGTCCGCTTCAGCTTTCGCGTCGCTGCCATGGCGGAACTGGCTGGAAGCGTGCGGCGAGACTATCGATGAAGGCACGGGCAGCGGGGCTGGCCATCGCCCCGCCCGGTCGCACCGCGTAGATCGCACTGTCGGTCGGGGGCCTATCGTCTTCGAGAAGAGCGACCAACCGCCCCTCCGCGAGATCCGCGCCGATGAGAAAAGCCGGCAGGCGGGCGATCCCGCGCCCCGCCAGCGCTGCCGCGTGCAGTGCCTCCACGGTGTTGCAGGTGAAGTTCCCCGTCAGCCGCAATCTTCGCCCGGTCGCCGTGCGATATCCCCAATCGTTGAAACGTGTCTCGTGGTTGAGCAGCAGGCAATCCCGGCTCTCGAGATCAACGGGCGCCTCCGGTGCACCCTCGGCTGCAAGATATTCCGGGCTCGCCACGACGAGACGCTCGTTGAGAGCAAGCTTGCGCGCAACCAGGGATGAATCCTCCAGCGTCGCGCTGCGAATGGCAATATCGGTGCCGCTCGCCACGAGATCGACCATCGCATCCGTCAAGGTGAGATCGATGCGCACCTGCGGATAGGCCTGCATGAAGGCGATCACGGCAGGAACCACGTGCAACTGCCCGAAAGCCGTCGAGGCGCTGACCCGCAACAGGCCGCGCGGGATGTCGGCGCCGGCTTCCAACCCCTGCTCCAGCGCCGTGATCGCATCGAGAATGCGCCTGCCCTCGTCACAATAAAGCCGCCCCGCCTCGGTCAGGCGCATGGAACGGGTGGTGCGGGTCAGCAGGGTCGTGCCGAGGCGCTGCTCCAGCTGGGCGACTCGCTTGCTCACGGCGGAATGGGTCATGCCGAGATGGCGTGCCGCGGGGGAAAAGCCGCCCTGGTCGATGACGGCCAGGAAGACGGCCATGTCGCTGTGACGATCCATTTGTTCCTGCAATCGACAAATGCTGGTCGGAATGAACGAATTCGCAGTGCTCACATGTTCGGCGAAGCTCATGGCTCACGTCAATCCTGCTCGTGGAGAGAGCCCCATGACCGCCGTTGCCACATCAGCGCCCCCCTGCGCCGTCGCCTTGCCCGCCCATGCGACCTTCCCGCAGATCGTACGTCACTTCAGCACGCTCCTCGGCGGCGTTCTCGCCTTCGGTCTCGCCACGGGCGGCCTGTTTCCGCTGATCGGGATCCGGCTCTACGAGAACGGCGCCAGCGATCTCGTCATCGGGCTGATCACCTCGGTCTTCTTCGCAGGCACCTTTGCCGGTGCCATCCTGACCGAAAGGCTCATCCGCCGGATGCGGCATGTGCGCACTTTCGCGCTACTCGCAGCGACAGCGGGGGTCAGCACCATCGGCCTCGCCATGACCGAGATGATCCCGGTCTGGGTCGCCCTGCGCTTCGTCACGGGCTTCTGCCTGGGGGGCTACTATGTCGTGGTCGAGAGCTGGATCAACTACGCCTCCAGCAACGGGGCCCGGGCGCGCGGCCTGTCGCTCTATGAGGCGGTGCGGATGCTCGGGATCGCGGCGAGTCCCTTCATCCTCGGCTTTGGCCTCGGCGCGCAACCCTATGTGCTCGCCGGCGTCTTCTTCATCATCGCCATCATCCCGCTGGTGCTCTGCCCGCTGGAGGAGCCGCATCAGAACCCGCCCGGCTCGATGCCCTTCCTCGGCCTGATCACCAGCGCACCGCTGGGTGTCCTCGCCTGTTTCGTCTCGGGCACCGTCAATGCAGCCTTCTACGGCATGTCGGGGGTCTACGGGGAACGCGCCGGTCTCTCGCAGACCGAGATCGGTCTGTTCATCGCGGCAATGCTGATCGGGCCGACACTCGCGCATCCGGTGATCGGGGCGCTTGCCGATCGCCTGGGCAGGCTGTCGATGCTGGTCATGGCAGCGCTGGGCGCGGCGCTCGCCTGCTTCACGGTCGCAGCTTTCGAGCCCGGTTTCCCCGGACTCGTCCTGCTCAGCCTCATCGTGGGCGGCCTGAGCCATCCCGTCTATGCGCTGGGTCTGGCTTATGTGAACGACCGGCTCGATCCGGGGGATTTCGTCCGGGCCGGCGGCGCGCTGCTCATCGCCTTCTGCCTCGGCACCACGATCGGCCCGACGGCGGCGGCACTCGTCATGGGCGTGATCGGCGATGCGGGGCTCTACTTCTTCCTCGGCATCATCCTCGCAGTCACCGGAACGGGCGCAGTGCTCGCAATGCGCCCGCGCGCCGTCCCGATCCTGCCGTGATGCAGAGGAGATCAGCGCGGCAATGTGCTCGCACCCATCAGCGTCTCGTCGATGGCGCGGGCGGCCTGGCGGCCCTCGCGGATGGCCCAGACCACGAGGGACTGGCCGCGCCGCATGTCGCCGGCGACGAAGACCTTCTCGGAATTGGTCCGGTAATCCTTCTCGTTCGCAACCACGTTGCCGCGCTTGTCGAGCGCCACTTCCGCCTCGCTGACCATGCCGTCATGCACGGGGCTGGCGAAGCCGATGGCGATGAAGACGAGATCGGCCTTGATGACGAACTCCGTTCCCGGGATCGGCTGGCGGCGCTCGTCGACGCGCGCGCATTTCACGCCGGTGACCTTGCCTTTGCCCTTGCCCTTGGTCTTGCCCTCGATGGCGAGGGTCGCCGCCTGGAATTCGCGCTCGGCGCCCTCCGCCTGGCTGGAGGAGGTGCGCATCTTCGTCGGCCAGTAGGGCCAGACGGCGAGCTTGTCCTCGATCTCGGGCGGACGCGGGCGGATATCGAGCTGGGTGACCTGAAGCGCGCCCTGGCGGAAGGCGGTGCCGATACAGTCGGAGGCCGTGTCACCGCCGCCGATGACGACGACATGCTTGCCGCCGGCGAGGATCTCCTCGATCTCCTCGTCGATCGGCTCGCCGTTCACGCGCTTGTTCGACTGGGTGAGATAGGGCATGGCGTAATGCACGCCGTGGAATTCCATCCCCGGCAGTTGCGGGTCACGCGGGTTCTCCGCGCCGCCGGCCATCAGCACCGCGTCGAACTCGTTGTGCAGGCTGAGGAAGCTCTTGCTCACGCCGATATTGACGCCGCAATGGAAGATCACGCCCTCGGCTTCCATCTGCTTGACGCGCCGGTCGATGTGATACTTCTCCATCTTGAAATCGGGGATGCCGTAGCGCAGCAGCCCGCCGGGCTTCGCCTCGCGCTCGAAGACATGCACCTCGTGGCCGACCCGGGCGAGCTGCTGCGCGGCGGCGAGGCCGGCAGGGCCGGAGCCGATCACGGCGACGCGCTTGCCGGTGAGCCGCTCGGGCGGCTCGGGCTTGATCCAGCCCATGTCCCAGGCCTTGTCGGCAATGGCCTGCTCGATCGTCTTGATGGCGACCGGCTGGTTCTCGAGATTGAGCGTGCAGGCTTCCTCGCAGGGCGCGGGGCAGATGCGACCGGTGAATTCCGGGAAATTGTTGGTGGAATGCAGATCGCGCGCGGCTTCCTCCCAATCGCCCTGATAGACGAGGTCGTTCCAGTCCGGGATCTGGTTATGCACCGGGCAGCCCGTCGGCCCGTGACAGAACGGGATGCCGCAATCCATGCAGCGCGCGGCCTGTTTCTTCAGATCGCTCTCGTCCGGCGGCAGGGTGAACTCGCGGAAATGGCGAATCCGATCGCCGGCGAGCTGATACTTCTGATCCTGACGATCATATTCGAGAAAGCCCGTGACCTTGCCCATGCTCATACCCCTGTCGAAACTTGCGCCGATACCGCAAAGCGCTGCACGGCGGGTGCTTGTATCGAGGCCGCTTTATCAGCGACGTAATGCATCATCAGATTGCATTTTTTGGTTGTGCGATAAGAAAATATATGGTTAATTTTTATAGCTAATTCGTTAAATTTATTGTTATGGAGATTGTTATGAGTCTTGCTGTTGCGGGCCTTCCGGCCAACAAGATGGCACCTGATCCGGTTGCTTCGTCCAATCCCGACGGTTTCTCGTTGAAGGGTGCAACTTCGTCCAACTCCGCCCCTGTTTCCGATGGTGGTGCCCTCGCTCAGGTCAATCTCTGCGCTGGTCCGGACGAGCCCGATCCCAGTACCTTTGCCCATCTGTCCTACATGACGACGTTCGGAAGCCCGGACAGGCAGCGCGACGCGGCCCAAGCGCTCGAAGCACTGCGGGAGCAGATGGCCGAAGACCCGCGTGGCAGAATCATTTTCGCATTCCTCGCAAACGAGCCCGAAG
>PXAW01000269.1 GCA_003567055.1 Hyphomicrobiales bacterium | reverse complement strand
CAGGGCCTGTTCGGTGCTTATGCCGCGCAGGGTACCGGTCCTCTGGAAGAGGTTGGTCCGCAGGAAAATCTCCGCTCCATTACCAGCCTTTGGCAGAACACCGAACATTTCGTCATTCGCTCTTCGGATGCCGAGACCGGCACCATCGCCGACATGGCGAATGTGACGGGGCAGGCGGTTTCAATGGGCGCGCAGGGCTCCGGCACGCTCGGTTCCAACCGCGTGCTCATGGGCAACCTCGGCATGCCGCTCGAGGAATTCGAGCTCGTCTACATGGGCTACAACCCTTCTGCTGATGCGCTGCAGAACAACCAGATCGCGGCTGCGTCGATGCCCGCCGGCGTGCCGGTCGGTGGTGTCACCCGCGCCTTCGCGGCGATGCCCGGCCAACTGACGCTGCTCGGCTTCACCGAAGAGCAGATCGTCGAGGCCAATGGCGATTTCGGCACGCTGTGGACCGCTTTCCACATCCCCGCCGGCACCTATCCGGGCCAGGATGAGGACGTCACCACCATCGGTCAGCCGAACTTCCTCGCCGTGAACGATTCGGTCCCGGAGGACGTGGTCTACGAGATCACCAAGGCGATGTTCGAGAACCTGCCGTTCCTGCAGGCCATCCATCCGGCGACCAACGAGATCTCGCTGGACGTCGCGCTGAACGGTCTGCCGGTGCCGCTGCATCCGGGGGCGCTGCGCTTCTACGAGGAAGCCGGCCTCGACATTCCGGATCACCTGCGTCCCTGAGCGGATGACGGGAATTGCATGAAATACCGGGAGGGCGCGGCCATGGTCGCGCCCTCTTTGCCTCTTGATGGTGACGCGCACCCATTGCGGGTATCGAGCAGGATGTGAGACCAGAATCATGAGTGATCCGAACAAGGACCGCGATGCCGCAGATGGTTCCCTGCGCGACGACGATTTGCCGCAGTCGGGAAGTCTCGCCGTTTCCCCGGAGGAATTGCGCAAGGAAGCGCAGGAGGCCGAGGCGGAATATGAGGCGGTCGTGCGTTCCTTCGACACCGATACGCTGCTCGGTCAGGTCGCCTATGCGGTCGGCGTCGCGCTCGCCTTGTATCACATCTGGATGAGCACCTTCGGTCAGCTCAATACGCTCTGGCTCACGGGTGTCCACTTTGCCGGTTTCGGCTTTCTCTGCGCCCTGCGCTATCCGCTGATCAACCTGAAGAGCGAGGCAGGTGCCAGGGTGGTGCTCGCCATCGACGTGGTGATCGGCATCGTCGTGGCGGTCTCGACCCTGTGGCTGCTCTATGACGTGCAGGACATTTTCGACCGCGGGCGGATGCAGGGCATCCAGACCGTGCTGGCGCTCATCGTCATGGCCGGCGCGATCGAGTTCACCCGCCGCGCCACGGGTCTGATCATTCCCATCCTGATCCTCGTCGCACTGACCTATGTCGTCTGGTGGGGCCCGATGCTCAGCGGCGTCTTGCGTTTCTCGGGGCTCTCACCCGACACGCTCTATTTCCGCTCGATCCTGGCCGATGAGGGGATGTTCGGTTCGATCGCCCTGATCTCGGCGACCTATGTCTATCTCTTCATCATCTTCGGCGCCTTCCTCGTGCGCTCGGGCGCGGGCGTGTTCATCGTCGATCTGGCCCGCGCCATGGCCGGGCGCTTCGTCGGCGGGCCGGGCTTCGTCTCGGTCTTCGCCTCGGCGCTGACGGGAACGACGAGCGGCTCTGCGGTGGCCAATACCGTCTCGACCGGCGTCATCACCATTCCGCTGATGAAGCGCGCCGGCTTCCCGCCACGCTTTGCGGCCGCGGTCGAATCGGCGGCATCGACGGGTGGCATGATCATGCCGCCGATCATGGGTGCGGGCGCTTTCGTGATGGCGACCTTTACCCAGATCTCCTATCTGACGATCGTCGCGGTGAGTTTCCTGCCGGCGGTCGTGTATTTCCTCTCCGTCGCCTTCTTCGTGCGCATCAATGCCAAGAAGTACAACCTCCAGGCCATGGATGACGACGCGCCGACGGCGTGGGAAGTCCTCAAGAAGGGCGGCCCGTCCTTCCTGATCCCGATCTTCACCCTGATCGGCCTGCTCGTCGCCGGCTACACGCCGACCTATGCGGCGGGCTTTGCCATTGCGGCCTGCGTCGTGGCCTCCTGGTTCACACCCAACCGAATGGGCCCCAAGGCGATTCTCGACGCGCTGGCGCTGGGCTCGACCAACATGATCATGACCGCCGTGCTGCTCGTCGCGGTGGGGCTGATCATCAATGTCGTCGCCATGACCGGCATCGGCAACACGATCTCCCTGATGATCGCGCAATGGTCGGGCAACAACCTGCTGATCGCGCTCTTGCTGATTGCGCTGGCTTCGCTGGTGCTCGGGATGGGCCTGCCGGTGACGGCATCCTATATCGTGCTGGCCACGCTCTCCGCGCCGGCTTTGCATCTCCTGATCCAGAACAACGCGCTGATCGACGTCATGATTGCGGGGCAGATTCCCGAGGGGACGCGGGTGATCTTCTCGCTGGTCGATCCCGGGGCGATTGCGGCGCTGAGCGAACCGATGAGCCGGGATGCGGCGCTGGCGCTGATCAACGCCGCACCGCCGGAGATCCTCTCGCAGGTCTATCCGCAGGCGCTCGACCCGCATCTGATCACCATGGCGCTGCTCTCGGCGCATCTGATCATCTTCTGGCTGTCGCTCGATTCCAACGTCACCCCGCCGGTCTGCATCACCGCCTTCGCGGCGGCGGCGATTGCCAAGACGCCACCGATGCGCACCGGCCTCGAAGCCTGGAAGGTGGCCAAGGGGCTGTATCTGCTGCCGGTTCTGTTCGCCTATACGAATTTCATCGGCGGCGATTTCTGGGAGGTGATGCATATCTTCGTCATCGCGGTGATCGGCGTCTATGCGCTCGGCTCGGCGATCGAGGGGCATATGGAAGCGCCGCTGAACTGGGTGACGCGCATCGCGCTGTTCGGCTTCGGCGTGGCGCTGTTGTGGCCGAACACGCCGATCGCCGAGGTGATCGGTGCCATCGGCGTGATCAGCATCATCGTCTGGAACTTCCGCACCGATTGGCGGGTGCAGCGCGAGAAGCGGCAGGCGCGTACGGCTGCGCGGGCGACCGCGACAGCTTGACGGGGCATGACCGGGCGGCGTCCGCGCTGCTGCCCGGTGGTGCCGCCCGGTGCCATTGTAATGAACGGGAATGAATCGCGGCGATGGTTGGGCGCGCCTGTGCATAACCACAACCCTTGACGGGTTTTCGCATTGCGCGGTTGCAACATGGTTGTTAAGAAATCGTAAAGCAATTTTCGATTTCAGGTGGCGCCGTCTTGCGTTTCGCCCGCCCGCTCCCAGGCGCCGTCGCCGCGCCTCGTCCTCGCCGCTTCAAGGCGGCGAGCCGGAATCGGTCGCAGAGCCCGATCATCCGTGCCGCGCGCCTGTTCTCCGGGGTGATGCTCTTCATGCTGCTGCTCGGCAGGCCGGGCTTTGCGGATATGCCGCATGCAGTGAAGGACGGCGAGCCGCCCGTCTCCGACCGCTACGACCGGGTGCTGTTCGGCTCGGCGGAGCTGGCGGAAGTCTCGATCTTCGGCGGGAGCGGCTTCAAGCACAGCCTGTCGGGCAATATCGAGGCGCCGGGGCCGATCGCCATGCTGATGACCAATCTGGGCGCGACGCGCGAGCGCTGGGAGGCGCCGGACGGTTTCACCGCCCATGTCCCGCGCATGACGCAGATCACGCGGATATATTTCGGGCGCCAGGAGAATACTGCTCTCGGTTTCATGACCCTCGCCGCCGGTCTGGAAATCCGGCGGGCCCAGGCGCTCGGCGATGATGCGCTGCCGCGCTGGCAGCCGCCGCGTACGGGTGCGGCGCTGATCGCCGAATTATGGCGTGAGGCGCCGCTGCGCGCGCATGCCCCACAATCCGGACAGAGCTGGTCGAACCGCCCGTTCCTGACCCATGCGACCATCATGGCCGGCAGCGCCGGGCCCTCGCTCTGGGCCCGTGTCGCGACCGGCCCCGCCCTGACGCAGAAGGTCTTTGCCGGGCCCGAGGCATCGGTCTATCTTGAGCCGGATTATCGTGAATTGCGGCTGGGCGCGCATGTGACCGGATTCGCCATCGGTCCGCTGACCCTGCGCCTTGCGGGCGGAATCGTGATGCCGCAGGGCGGGCGCTCCGATGTCTATATCGGGCTCCAGGGGCATATCCTGCGCTGAGTCCGGGTGAGGCGGGCCTGCGGCATGCCAGCGACGCTTTTTCGCAATGCAATGGCCATGGCTCGCCATGTTTTCGCCGATTCCGTAACATCCCTTGCGTGACACCGTGTCGCCGGACCATTACATCGTCAGGTGAACGGCTTCGCTGTAGATAGGTGCCATGTCGATCTGGATTCTCTTTCTCGCCATGACCGCGGCCACGATCATGGCTGTCCTCTGGCCATTGTCGCGCCCGCGCAGGGCTTTCGGTCCCGCCTCGGCTGGGGAGGGGGAGCGGCTGTTCTACGAGGAACAGTTGCAGGAAATCGATCGCGATCTCGCCCGCGGCATGTTCACGCCGGAGGAGGCGGCTGCCGCGAAAGCGGAGGCGGCGCGGCGGTTGATCCGGGCCGATGAGCGCCGGGAGGCCGGGGACAAGACCCTCGACGAACCGGCTCTGCGGCGGCGGCGCGCGACTTCGGCGCTGGCCCTCTCCGCGATTCCGCTGGTCGCGCTG
>PXAW01000514.1 GCA_003567055.1 Hyphomicrobiales bacterium | reverse complement strand
GTTTTTTCCCACCACATAATCGCTGGATTGCAGAAGGGATAAAACACGAACAAAGGGGTAAAATTTTTGGCTTTGGCATAGCTTTAGAAACTATAGCTATAGCAGTTTCACCCATTTTGTTTGGCTTTATTGCAGATCAGTCGTCTTTAATAACTTCTTTTCGCAGCGCGGGTATCCTCTGGCTTTTAGGCGGCCTATTATTTGCTATTATTTATGGCAAAGAAACAATAAAAGCACATATTAAAACTGTTTGATATAAAAAGTTGACATAGTTCCGGGAGCAGCCTTAAAGATCAGTTCTAAGAAGGCTGGAGAAGGCAAGGATAATGGCCCAAATATGGCTTATGTGGTCAAAGAACTGGACATTAATTGAAATATTCCAGGCTTTCCCATCAATTACCGTTTGCACCATTTTTACAGCTGCCAAAAAATATAATAACCATATCTGTAGAATTTAACACCTAATTGCAGGTTTTTGGAAATATCATCTATTTGTTAAAGATTGTGGTTAGACCAAAAGTCCTTAGAAGTTTTATTTATCATTACTGCCAATTAGACATTTGAGCAGCTGAATTATATATTTTCTGGTGCAATCTTAGCTTCTGTCATAATGGATAGTATTGTTCACCGCTTCCAAGTTATCAGTATAAATGGCAAAAGCTAAAGAAGTAAAAAAGCAAATTGAAGAGGTGACATCAGAAGTTAAATTTTGCCAATAACTGTGGAATTCTGTTGACTGATGACTATGGATTTCAGTTGAATTTGAAGGGATATCCAGTAATGTGAATAAACCAATCCTCCAAGCAACCTATGTCTGAAATAAGAGTATATGTTGGCGCACTAACGTTTATACCCTGCCAGGCATGATTATGGGTGCAAACAACGCGATATATATAATGTTTTTTGCCTGCGAGCTCCTAGCATGAAAGCGCCGGGTAAGGGTTACAGATAAAAGGGCAAAAGGCGACTGGCCATATTTTATTGGAGAGGTTGCCGAAACTTACAAAGCAGTCCACAAGATATTGTTTTTAATAGATAATCTTAAGAAACATACCAGTGGTTCTCTTCATTAAACTTTCAGAAAAGGTAAAAAATCTTTGTGATAGGTTTTAATTTATCTATACACCCAAGAACGGAAACTGGCCTAATATGGCTGGGATTTAAAAGATGTTCTTTGCAAAATAATAGCTGGTTAGCTGTAAGCTAACAATAATTTAACTAGTCCAAATAAGTTACTGCAAATAAAAAATTTAGAGCTGCTATAGCTTATAATCGTATGTTAAACTTGTACAAAATTACTACTCTTTACCTCAAGTGCTGTGGCCTGTTATTTGGGAAAATAAATCTATTATTAAAAAGGGGGGGCATATATTACCCCCCAACCCTTAACTTTTATTCTTGTTCAGGCTTTCTAATATATAGAACTCCTAAAGCTCCGAGTATTAATAGAATTCCAGCAATTAAAGAAAATGGCAGGAAATTAAAACCGGTTTCCGGCAATTCTTCTGCAGGTTCTTCAGCTGCGGGCTCTTCAACAGTAACTGTGAAGCTTGCCATAGCCATAACATCGATTTCTTCCTCTATTGTTAATGGCATAGGTGTGTCTGGACAACCAAATTCTCCCATAATTTCAGTCTCTTCATGCAGCATAGCAAACAATGTGTCTGTTACCATTGCAGCATCTATCTCTACCTCTACATTAGTACTTGTTCCACTTTCTACCATAGTATAGCCAATAGCAAGGCCGGGGGAACCATTTTCTTCCTGGTGGATAGCTATGAATGCCTGTATTGGAGAAATTACTTCAGAAACGATGACAATATTGTCTTCTCCTATAGCTTGATCTTCTACAGTAACTGATGCTGTTTCATCTTGTGCATAAACTAAATTGAAGGGAATAAACAATAGAGACAAAGTTATTATCATAAGCATAATCAGTATTAATTTACTTCTCATAATTCACCTCCTCACAGTCTAAATATTTTTATTTCTTTATCTATAAAAAACCAAGAAAAATAATTATAAGGAAAATTGCTGTAACAGAAACCTTTAAAATTCTACTGTTTGGTTATTTATTTCTGTTGTTTCACCTAGCATAAATTATTTTTCCTGTGGATTATATTGCATTACCTTTGTTTTCAAAAAACACTCAAACAAGATATAACTTTTTTACAATGAATAAAATACTAAGCTTATTATATATAGGGATATTTGGTATTGTAACCATAAAAAGTCTGGTTTTTCGGTTTAAAAAGTATAGGAATTTAACTAGCCATCATGCCAGTTTTAAATGAAATTGAACATTTTTTGTCATAAAAGGTAGAAAATAGGGTTTATGGCTATGGCCTGTAAGGAAAAATATAAAAAGGATTTTTGAAGGTTTTTTAATTATCAATGTAGTTGCAGGTATCTTTGGATTAGGGACTTGGCTGGGATACCTTATAGCAAAAATTGAATTTTTTATCTTTGTAGTTCTTTTTTTAATTATGTTGATTTTATAGTTACTCAATGCCTGAACAACTGTATTTTAATTAAAGCTTATATCTGAAAAATATTATTCACCGGAATAGACAAACTGGTGGATAACATTGTTTTTGCTGCACTTTGGACCATAATAGAATTAGTAGAAGATGGCTCTCATTACAGAACAACTGATAATGCCTTCCAATTTATAAGACAGTGATACCTCGGACGGCTGTCAGTTTAAAACTTCCGATTGTGATATATTTACTAATATAAGATCTTACATGTAGCCCAAGTTACAAAATTTCGAACCGGATTATCTATAATTTAAATGAAATCAGGGAAGTATTTAAATAACATAGAGCTTGACCTTTATATTCAAAATGCATATAATTATATGCAATATGAATATATTATCAAAAAATAAAGCTGATCTGCTTGGCCTATTTTTTACCAATCCCGAAAAATCATTTTATATTCAAGAAATAGGACGCATATTTAACAAAAAGCCTGGTACATTTCAAAGGACTTTGAATAATCTTATTTCTGAAGGAATACTTACAAGTGAATACAAGGGTAATTTACGTTTTATTAAAGTTAATAAGAATTATCCCATATATAATGAACTAAAAAATATTATCTTTAAAACTATAGGAATACAGGGGAGCATAAAGCAAATTCTTAAGGAAATAGGAAATATTAAACTAGCCTTTATATACGGATCTTATGCTAAACATAAGGAGAATGTTTTATCAGATGTAGATTTGTTAATAGTTGGGGATGTTAATGAGGGAACTCTTATAAAAGAACTTGATAATCTTGAAGAAAAATTAAAACGGGAGATTAATTACAAGCTGTATAGCTATAGGAATTTTAAAAAGGAAATCAAAGAAAAAGACCCCTTTATTTTAAGTATACTAAACGACAAGAAGATAATGATTACTGGAGATAAAAGTGTCTTACAGGAAATTTATTCAAAATAATCTTATTAAAAAGCAAAAACCTAATTTTAAACAGATAAGCAAGCAACTTGACCGGTCATTGCAAGATTTGAATACGTCTAAGGCTAATCTAAGCATAGATCTGACATGGTCCTATACTATTTCTTATCATGCTATGATAAGGGCAGGTAGAGCTTTAATGTTTTCAAAGGGATATTTGCCAACTGTTAAGAATACACATAAGACAATAGTGGAATTTACGAGGATGATACTTGGTGATGAATACAAAGAAATTACTGGTAGATTTAATAGAATGAGAAGAAGACGGCATGATTTTATTTATGATTCAAAAAATCATATAACAGATACTGAAGCAAATAGATCAATTGAAGCTGCAGAAAAATTGATTAAAGAAATTAAAAATCTAATAAATAAGGATAATCCACAAAAAGAATTGTTCTGAGTTAGATATTGACTGGTAGCCCCAAGTTACAAAATTTCGAACCAAATTATACGCTATTTGAAGGAAGTAAAAGATTTTAATCCCTAATGAAATTTAATTAGAAATAATTTTTTATTTAATGTTGCCCTACAAAATAGTATAATACAGTAAGTTGTAGGTCAAGTTATAAAATGTAAGCATTGCCCTACAACCAATGAAATATTAGAATATGTAGGGCAATATTAAATAGCATTAAGAGGTCTTGGTTAAATGGCAATTTTAAAAGAAATGTTTAAAGAAGAAAAAGAACGATTATTAAAAATGGAAAAATTTTATATGGATAAAATTCGCGAATTACCAAAGGGAAAGATTGTATTTAAAAAAAGGGGAAATAAGGAATACCCATATCTTGTTTATCGAGAAGGCAATAAGGTAAAAACAGATTATTTAAAAAATAAAGATAATGACCTGAAAGAACTGGAATTAAAGATAAAGAAACGTAAGAAATATATAAAATTGTTACGAGAAATAGAAAAAGATCTTAAAACCCTGGGCAGTCACATATGAATGATGTGAAGAAAATATTTTAGGAAACAATTAAAATATTAAAAAATAATATTCTTGAACACGTTGTTTTGATTGGTAGCTGGGCAGAATACATTTTCGAGAAATCTGGTTATTTAAAAAATTTTGAAGCTAATTTGAAAACAAGAGACATTGATTTTTTAATAAGGAATATTAATAAACCCAGAGAAGGAATGCATATAGTAGATGTATTAGAGAAAGAAGGATTTGAAACTTCAATTGATTATATTAGTGGCATATATAAATTTTATAAGGGAAAAGATTTGGAATTGGAATTTCTGGTT
>PXAW01000385.1 GCA_003567055.1 Hyphomicrobiales bacterium | reverse complement strand
GCCGGTGCGCTGGAGAAAGCCGGCAACGACGAAGTCAGCGCCCGCCTGGTGCATGCCGGCGTCGGTGGTATCACCGAATCCGACGTGACCCTCGCGGAGGCTTCCGATGCCATCGTCATCGGCTTCAACGTCCGCGCCTTCAAGGAAGCGCGCGAACTCGCCGCCCGCAACGGCACCGAGATCCGCTATTACAACATCATCTACGATCTCGTGGACGATGTGAAAGCGGCGATGTCGGGCATGCTGGCGCCGACCCTGCGCGAGACGCGTCTGGGCGAGGCCGAGATCCTCGAAGTGTTCAACGTCTCCAAGGTCGGCAAGGTGGCCGGTTGCCGCGTCACCGACGGCAATGTCCAGCGCGGTGCCCATGTCCGCCTGATCCGCGAGAATGTCGTCATTCACGAGGGCAAGCTCAGCCAGCTCAAGCGCTTCAAGGACGATGCGCGCGAGGTGGTCGCCGGACAGGAATGCGGCATGGCCTTCGAGAATTATCAGGACATGCGCAAGGGCGACGTGATCGAGTGCTACACCGTCGAAGAGGTGAAGCGCACGCTGTAAGTGTCGTGATCATGCCGGCGCGTGCATCGCGCCGGTGCGGGACCGTTCCCGGATGCGGCGTCCGAACCGCCGCATCCGCGATCATTGCCGGAAGAGTCATGCGCGAACGCCATGACCCCCCATGCCCCGGAAGGGGTGTGAGCCGGCACGGATGTAACCACAACATGAGCGGAGGCGACGATGCCGAAGCGTTTCGAATCGCGGGGGCCGACCCAGCGCCAGCAGCGGGTCGCCGAACTCGTCCGCCATGCCATCGCGGAAGTCTTGCAGCGCGGCGATATCGCCGATGATGTGCTCGCGAGCCATATCGTGACAGTGCCGGAGGTGCGGATGTCGCCGGATCTCAAGCTCGCCACCGCCTATGTCATGCCGATGGGCGGGCAAGACGAGAAGCCCGTCCTCGCCGCGCTCGAGCGCCATCGCAAGCTGCTGCGGGCCGAGGTGGCGCGACGCGTCAACCTGAAATTCGCCCCTGAATTGCGCTTTCGCCGCGACGAGACCTTCGACGAGGCCGACCGCATCGATGCGCTGCTGCGCACGGACGAAGTCCGCCGCGATCTCGACACGCCGTCCGACGGCGACCACGATCCCGACGCGGCAGGGCATCCAGGCGAGAGCGACCCAAGCAACTAAAGGCAGCGACTGAAACGCAGCGAATGAAACGCAGCGATTGAACCGCGATACGACACCAGATTTCCAACCAGCATCCCCGCACAGGCCCCGCACAGGAACCCCCGCATGTCCGACGAGACTTCGCCGCACGGCTCTCCCTCCGCTCAGACCGATACGCCGCGCGGCGATGCTCCGGCGCGTTCGCGCAACGGCAAATCCGGCGGCAAACCCGGCGGCAAACAAGGTGGCGGGCGTCGCGGCGGGCGCGGTCAGCGTCAGGGTGATCGCCCGAAGCGGCGCGACGTGAACGGCTGGGTCGTGCTCGACAAGGGCGTCGGCATGACCTCGACCCAGGCCGTCGGCATGCTCAAGCGCTGCCTCAATGCCAAGAAGGCCGGTCATGCCGGCACCCTCGACCCCCTCGCTTCCGGCCTGTTGCCGATCGCGCTGGGCGAGGCGACCAAGACGGTTCCCTTCGTCATGGACGGGCGCAAGGCCTATGTCTTCACGGTGACCTGGGGAGTGGAGACCGATACGGATGACGCCGAGGGCAACGTCGTCAATCGCACCGATGCGGTGCCCGAGCGCGCCGATGTCGAGGCGCTCCTGCCGCGCTTCACCGGCCTGATCATGCAGACGCCGCCGCAATTCTCCGCCATCAAGATCGCCGGTGAGCGCGCCTATGATCTCGCCCGCGACGGCGAGCAGGTCGCGCTGCAGCCGCGCCCGGTCGAGATCGACCGCCTGACCCTGCTGCATCACGCCGAGGGCAAGAGCGTGTTCGAGGCGGAATGCGGCAAGGGCACCTATGTGCGCGCGCTCGCACGCGACATGGGCCGCGAATTGGGGTGCCTGGGCCATATCACCGCCCTGCGCCGCACCCGCGTCGGCCCGTTCACCGAAGAAGATGCCGTCGCGCCGGCGGAAATCGAGGCGCTGGCTGACGCCGCAGCCGGGACCGGACCGGTCGATTTCGGCGATCTCCTCCTGCCGGTTCAATCCGCCCTCGAGGAAGTCGACGAGATCCCCGTCTCACGCGATGCCGCCGCGCGGATCATGCGCGGCCAGTCCGTGATCCTGCGCGGGCGCGACGCGCCGATCGAGGGGCAGGTCTTCGTTTCGCTGGCGGGGACGCTCGTCGCGGTCGGCGATGTCGAGAACGGCGAATTCATCCCCCACAGGGTGTTTCACCTCGGCGCGTTCTGACGAGACGCGACCGTGCGGCTTGCCGGTCAGGTGATCGGCTGGCCGGCCTCGTCGGCATTCACATGCACAAGCAGCCGGTCGATCACGAGCTGCGCTTCCTCGATCTCGTTCGAATCCGGAATATCCCGGCCACCGGAATTGAGGAAGGCGCCGGCCTGGGCGATCAGTGCGCGCAGGGCGGGAGCCGTGACCTCGGCGACGAGGGCCGCGTCCTCGGCTTCGCAGGGCGGGCGCAGGGCGCGGATCGCGGTCATGGCGAGGCGATCCATTGCGTGGACGAGTTCCTCGAAGGCCGCGCGGCGATCGGCCGCGACGCGGTCATATGCGGCGCCGGCCTCGGGGGCATGGCGCAGATGCGAGGCGGCGAAATAGTCGGGATAGGAGACGGGGCGCCAATCCTGCAGATCCGCGACGATTTCGGGGGCATCCGCTGCGATCTCCACCAGCATCAGCACTTCGTTGAAATGGTTGAGGTAATCGTTCGACAAGCCGTCCGCCGCACGACGACCGCCGGCCACGGAATCCGGGCGTGTGCGATCATCGTTGATTTGCGCGGCTGTCGACATCGAAACCCCTTCTTCGTCACCGGCACAAACTGGCCCATAAAGGCTGATAAAGCGTTGACGGCGCGTCGGACGAGGCGCCATGCGCCGGTTGATCGCAAGTGCGGGCCATCGCACCGACCGGGTCACAGGCTGCGCATGTCAGCGCCCCATCCACGCCATTGACCGCGCGGGCGCATCAGGCTTTCCTGCCGCAGCGACAGGGGGAGCCTTGCAACAAGGGTGGCTCTCGCCACCCGTCCGATGAGCCGGGAGATGATCATGTGCGGGCGCTTCGCCGTTACATTGCCGCCGGAAAGCTTTCGCGAGGCCTATGGCTATGTCGAGACGCCGAACTTTCCGCCGCGCTACAACATCGCACCGACCCAGCCCGTCGGCGTGGTGATTCAGGAGGGCGAGGCGCGGCATTTCCGGTTGATGCGCTGGGGATTTCTGCCCGGCTGGGTGAAGGATGCGAAGGATTTTCCCCTCGTCATCAATGCACGCCGCGAGAGCATCACGCAGAAACCGACCTTCCGCGCAGCAATCCGCCGCCGCCGCTGCGTCTTTCTCGCGGATGCGTTCTATGAATGGCAGCGCGAGGGCGGGGAGAAGACACCTTTCGCCGTGCGCATGCAGAGCCTCGGCCCGATGCCGATGGCGGGCATCTGGGAGACCTGGAGCGATCCGCAAGGTGGCGAGATCGACACGGCGGCGATCGTCACCACGGATGCGAACGGCCTCCTCAGCGCCATCCACCACCGCATGCCGGTGATCCTCGGCAAGGCCGGGCTCGCCGCCTGGCTCGACCCGCAGACACCGCTCGACAGGGTCGGGGGGCTCACCGATCCCTGTCCGGATGACTGGCTGCGGCTCGACCGGGTTTCGCGCCGGGTCAACAAGGTCGCCAATGATGATGCGGCGCTGCTCGAACCGGCCACGGATGACGAATCGTCGCGTGCGCCCGGAGCGTCCGCCCGGGAGACAGATGCCCGTCGGGCTGATGAGCAGGGACAAGGGCAGGGGCAGGAACAAGGTCAGGAGACGAAGCCGCGTCAGGGATCGCTGTTCTGATCAGGCGCTGCCGGCGCGTCAGAACAATGTGCGCACGATGACGAGCAGCGTCACGCCGACGACGAAGGCCAGCCCGAAACGCTGCCACATCTCCAGGCGATCCCAAAAACGCCAGAACCAGTTCATTTGACTTGTCTCCCCCCGCACAGCAATTTTTCGGATCGTGGGGCAGCGACCGGGCTGCGTCAACCATGGCGCAAGGGTTTCGGCCATGCGGTTCACGCAGGGCGCACCTGCCGCGTCCCCGTGGGGGCTTTGAATGCGCCGGGGGGCGTGATAGTACCGCAACGGTTTTTCAGGGGCGCGTGCGTCGCGCCCGCCTCAATTCACGTGCGCGCCCTGCGCGCCGGACGGTCGAGACGACCGGCAACCGAGAGGATGATATGAGCGTAAGCCCGATCAAAGCCGAACAGAAGTCCAAGCATCTGTCGAACGCTTTCTTCTCCGCATCCCTGCGCGATGTGGATCCGGAAATCGCATCGGCGATCGATCAGGAGCTGGGTCGCCAGCGCGAGGAAATCGAGCTGATCGCCTCCGAGAACATCGTCTCGCAGGCGGTGCTCGAGGCGCAGGGCTCGATCATGACCAACAAATACGCCGAGGGCTATCCGGGCCGGCGCTATTATGCCGGCTGCCAGTTCGTCGATATCGCGGAAAAGCTCGCGATCGAGCGCGCCTGCAAGCTGTTCGGCTGCAACTTCGCCAATGTCCAGCCCAATTCCGGCAGCCAGG
>PXAW01000408.1 GCA_003567055.1 Hyphomicrobiales bacterium | reverse complement strand
TGGCGCCTGCCGGCGCGATCGGCCCGGGAGGGGGCGCAACGCCCGGGAACTCATGTCGAAACGTGATTACTACGAAATCCTCGGCGTCGAACGTGACGCTGACGAGAAGGCGCTGAAGAGTGCTTTTCGCAAGCTGGCGATGAAATATCATCCCGATCGCAATCCCGGCGACGCGGAAGCCGAATTGCGCTTCAAGGAACTCAATGAGGCCTACCAGGCCCTGTCCGACCCTCAGAGCCGTGCGGCCTATGACCGCTTCGGCCACGAGGCTTTCGCGCAGGGCGGGGCCGGCGGCCCGGGCGGGCCCGGCTTCGGCAATGATTTCTCCGATTTCATGTCGGATATCTTCGAGAATTTCTTCGGCGAGGCGCGCGGCCGGCGCGGCGGCGGGCGCGGCGGACGCGAACGCGGCGCGGATCTGCGCTACAATCTCGAAATCTCGCTGGAGGAAGCCTTCAACGGCAAGACCGAGACCATCACCATCCCCACTTCCGTGGCCTGTGAGGCTTGCAGTGGCACCGGCGCCAAGCCCGGCTCGAAGCCGCGCGGCTGCCCCACCTGCGGCGGGGTCGGGCGCGTGAGGGCGCAGCAGGGCTTCTTCACCATCGAGCGCACCTGCCCCAATTGCCACGGGCGCGGCGAGGTGATCGACGATCCCTGCGATTCGTGCGGCGGCTCCGGGCGCGTCACCCGCGAGCGCACGCTCACCGTGAACATCCCCGCAGGTGTCGAGGACGGCACCCGTATCCGTCTCGCCGGCGAGGGCGAGGCCGGCCTGCGCGGCGGCCCGGCGGGCGATCTCTACATATTCCTGTCGATCAAGCCGCACGCCTTCTTCCAGCGCGACGGGGCCGATCTGTTCTCGCGCGTGCCGATCTCGATGGTGACGGCAGCGCTGGGCGGCGAATTCACCACGCCGACCATCGACGGCTCGGATGCGAAGGTGAAGATTCCAGCCGGCACCCAGACCGGCAAGCAGTTCCGCCTGCGCGGCAAGGGCATGCCGATCCTGCGCTCGCGCGATACGGGCGATCTCTACATCCAGGTCGTCATCGAAACGCCGCAGAACCTGACTAAACGTCAAAGGGAACTGCTCGAGGAGTTCGAGGCGGAATGTTCGAAGGACACGCATCCGGAGAGCAGCGGCTTTCTCTCACGCGTCCGTGAATTCTTCGACGGGATTAGCGGGTCTGCCCGGACTTGACCGGCGCCTCGCACGTTGGTCTATGGTGATCGGACACTTTCGACGAAGAGGCGGTGCGTGCTCAATACCTTGCACAAGAAGGCGCGTCGCGCGGCGCGCGGCGACGGCTCGAAATTCGATGACGAGGCCCGCTTCCTGCGATCCTGGCTCGAAAAGCCGCTGATGACCGGCGCCGTGGCGCCTTCGGGCAAGGCGCTTGCGCGCACCATGGCCTCCTATGTCGATCCCACGGTCGAGGGGCCGGTGATCGAGCTCGGCCCCGGCACCGGGCCGGTGACGGACGCGCTGGTCAATCGCGGGATCGAGCAGGAGCGGCTCGTCCTCGTCGAATTCAATCCGGATTTCTGCAAGCTTCTGACAAGGCGCTTTCCCCGTGCCACGATCGTGCAGGGGGATGCCTATGCCCTCGGCGAGACGCTGTCGGGCATTCTCGAAACGCCTGCCGCCGCCGTGGTCTCCAGCCTGCCGCTCTTCACCCGCCCGATGGCGGACCGCACCGCGCTTCTGCAGCGCGCCCAGGCGCTGATGCAGCCGCAGGCCCCGTTCATCCAGTTCACCTATGCGGTGATCCCGCCCATCCCCAAACGCCCCGGCGCCTTCACCATGGCCGGCTCTTCCCGCGTCTGGCGCAACATCCCGCCGGCGCGTGTGTGGGTTTATCGCGGGGTGTGAGGCTGGGGTTGTTACGTCTAGTTTAGACAATTTATTGTTGCTGAATTGATTTGGCTTCCATATAGTCGTGGGGATTTTCACGGTTTTTGGGTTCGGTCGCGTGTCAGAGAGCCTCAAAGTAAAAGAGCTGCATGATTCCGTTGTGGCAAAATATGACTGTGATGTGTTTTTCTATCATGGCGATATAGACGAGATTGGCTTCGCCGAAGTTCTAGAATCAGCTCTTATGATCGACGATAGGCGTGATCGGGCGTTTCTAATAATTGAAACGCCTGGAGGGAGCGCTAACGCAGCTTATAAAATTTCTCGCTTTTTGCAGGATCAATACAAAGAATTCTTCGTATATATCCCTGAGGAATGCTATAGTGCTGGCACATTGCTTTGCGTTGGCGCCAATAAACTGTTTATGGGGCCACTATCCCAGCTGGGCCCGCTGGATGCGCAGCTTCTCAAACGCGACGAGCTCGGACATCGGAAATCCGGCTTGGTGGCGAAGTCAGCATTTCATGCTCTCGCCGATGCGACATTCGAGTTATATGAAGACATCGCATTAAAGATCATTGCAAAAAGCCGTGGCCTCGTCAGCTTCAAGGTTGCGTCGGAAATAAGTGCTCAAATTTCATCAAATGTCATGTCGTCTGTGTACGCCCATTTCGATCCGAATGTGCTAGGTGAAGACAGGCGCGATATCGAAGTGGCAATGCAATATGGTCTCAGATTGGCGGAGTATAGCGAGAATGCCGATGCGCGGACAATTCGGAAGCTGGTAACCGGCTACCCGTCCCACGATTTCATCATTGATCGCAGGGAAGCGCTACGCCTGTTCGAAAACATTGATTTTCCCTCCAACGAGCTTATGATATTGGGCTCGGTCCTGAAGGAAATGGCAAAGCTCTGCTCTGGGCGCTATGTGGGTCGCTTGGACACGGATGACGAGGCAAAAGAGGTCGAAAATGGCGAACAAGATGCAGCGCCGGAAGAAGATCAAGAACCTCGCGACGAGCACCATGCCGCCGCGTCGGGAGTGGGCTGCGGCGGGGATCCTGATCGCACGCGCGAAGCAGAAGCGGGAATTCGCGGCAAAGCAGGCCCGAAGCAACGTTCCGGAAACCGTAACGCGGCAGGGAGTGGCGATCCCGGCAGCACTTGAGCGCTTCATTCAGAGCCGTGGGTCCGATGCCGTTTGATCTCGATGTTTGAGCCGAGATGCTGCAGAGCATGGTTCGTATAGGTGGGCACCGGGTAGCGAATAGAATGATGCTTGCAGATTACGGCTTAGAGCGCTGGATCTGACCCTGCCTAATCCGATCGCGCTGTCAGCCGCTGTTTACCCATCACCCCACTGGCGTCTCGCTCGCCAGGAAATCCCCCATCCTTCCCAGCGCGGCGCTGATCGCTTCCTGTGAGGCGGCGTAGGAGAGGCGCAGATAGCCTTCGCCGTGGATGCCGAAATCGGGGCCGCCGATCACCGCGACACCGGCTTTCTCGAGAAGCGCGGAGGCCAAAGGCTTCGCTTTCCAGCCGGTCTCGCGGATATTGGGGAAGGCGTAGAACGCGCCTTTGGGGGTGCGGCAGCTGATGCCGGGCAGGGCGTTGAGGCCCTCGACCACGAGCTTGCGGCGGGCATCGAAGGCCGTCATCATCGTCGCGACGCAATCCTGCGGCCCGTCCAGCGCGGCGATGCCGGCATATTGGGTGGCGGCGTTGACGCAGGAGAAGGAATTCACCGCGAGCTTGCGCGCCGCCTCGTAAAGAGCCGGCGGCCAGACCGACCAGCCCAGCCGCCAGCCGGTCATGGCATAGGTCTTGGATGCGCCGTCGAGCCAGATCAGCCGATCACGGATTTCCGGATAGGTGAGGAGCGAGACATGCGGCTCGCCGTCATAGGTCATGCTGCCATAGATCTCGTCGGAGAGGATGGCGACATCGGGATGCGCTGCGAGGCCCGCGACAAGCGCGTCGATCTCGGCTTTCGGCGTGACGCCGCCTGTCGGATTGGCCGGGGAGTTGAGGATCACGAGGCGGGTGCGCTCATTGATCAGCGAGAGCGTCTCCTTGGCCGAAAAAGCGAAACCGTTTTCCTCCCGGATCGGCACCGGGACCGGTTTCGCGCCGGTGAATTCGATCATCGAGCGGTAGATCGGAAAGCCGGGATCGGGATACAGGATCTCGGCGCCGGGCTCGCCGAACATCAGGATGGCGGCAAACATCGTGACCTTGCCGCCGGGCATCACCATCACCGCATCGGGCGAGACCGAGACGTCGAGGCGGCGGGCGATATCGCGGCAGATCGCCTCGCGTAGCGGCAGGATGCCGGTGGCGGGGGTGTAGCCGTGATGGCCGTCACGCAGGGCCTTGATGGCGGCCTCGACGATATGATCGGGCGTGGCGAAATCGGGCTGGCCGATGCCGAGATTGATCACGTCGCGCCCCTGCGCCTGCAATTGCGTGGCGCGTGCGAGCACGGCAAAGGCATTCTCTTCACCGATGCGCGAAAAGGCTTCGACGATCTTCGGCATGACCTGTTTCCTCCCGAACCGCTCCTGTCGCATCAAAGCCGGCGGAAAACGCTTGTCAATGCGCAGATCGCCGAGACCGCATCGGCCCGGTGCGCGCGCAAGCATGCCGATCCGGGCCGCAGGTGCTTGACTATCCCTGCGGCAGGCCTTTGAGTGCGGTGCACATCACGGATGCGTTTCGCGGCTGTCGCGACACCGACGGAACGCGCGAGGGGAGAGGACTGGCGATGAAGAAAGTGCACGCGAGTGCGAAGGAAGCGCTGGCCGGCGTTCTGCGCGACGGCATGACCATCATGGCAGGCGGGTTTGGCCTGTGCGGCATCCCGAACGTGCTGATCGAGGCGGTCAAG
>PXAW01000005.1 GCA_003567055.1 Hyphomicrobiales bacterium | reverse complement strand
CGGAACTCGGCGCGGGATGGCGGGAACGCTTCGGCGAATTCGACCTCAAGCCCGCCGCCGCAGCCTCTCTCGGCCAGGTGCATCGCGCCACCACGCTGGACGGGCAACCGCTCGCCTGCAAACTGCAATATCCCGACATGCAATCCGCCGTCGAGGCGGATCTGCGCCAGCTCGGCATGGTCTTCGCCATCCACCGGCGCATGGACCCGGCCATCGATACCCGCGAGATCGCCAAGGAGATCGGCGAGCGGGTGCGCGAGGAGCTCGATTACGCCCGTGAAGCCAAACATGTCGCGCTCTATGACGACGCCCTCCAGGGCGTCGATGCCGTGCGCGTTCCCGGCGTGCATCACGATCTTTCGAGCAAGCGCCTGCTGAGCCTGGGCTGGCTCGAAGGCAAGCGCATCCTCGAATACAAGGAGGATCCGGTCGAGATCCGCAACCGGCTGGCCATCGCCATGTTCAAGGCCTGGTGGCACCCGTTCAGCCACGCGGCGGTGATCCACGGCGATCCGCATCTGGGCAATTACACGGTGTTCGAGGAAGCCGGCGAGCCGATGGGCATCAATCTGCTCGATTACGGCTGCGTCCGCATCTTCCCGCCGAAATTCGTCAGCGGCGTCGTCGATCTCTATCGCGGTCTCCAGCATGACGACCGCGAGCGCACGGTGCATGCCTATGAGACCTGGGGCTTCAAGGGGCTGACCAACGAACTGATCGACATCCTCAACATCTGGGCGCGCTTCATCTACGGCCCGCTGCTGGAGGATCGGGTGCGCACAATTGCCGATGGCGTGAAGCCCGGCGAATACGGGCGCCGGCAGGCCTTCGAGGTGCACAGGGCGCTCAAGCAGAAGGGCCCGGTGACGGTGCCGCGCGAATTCGTCTTCATGGATCGCGCCGCGATCGGGCTCGGCGCGGTCTATCTGCATCTGCGCGCGGAGCTGAACTATCATCAGCTGTTCGAGGAAGAAATCGCCCGTTTCGACATCGATGCCCTTGCCAAGCGCCAGAATGCGGCGCTTGCGCGCGCCGGTCTCGAGCCCGTGCCCGCGTGACACACCGACCCGGGATTTGCGATCTATCCTGTCGAAAGCCACACTTCCGGCGCATCAATCCATTGCGGGACGCGCCCGGTTGGGCTAAAGCCGATGGACAGTTTCAGTAGGAAAAACAGGACATGGCTGCCATGGCGGATACGGACCGTCGTCCGACGGAGGAATACAGGCCCGAGATGGATGGGGAAATCCACGAGAAGACCTATGACGGTTTCGTGGAATTCACGACGCTGTCCACGCTCGTCGTTTTATGCTGGGTGCTCGCGCTCGCTTTGGGCGGGATCAAGGGCGCATGGATGGCCGCGATCGTCTATGTCGTGATCTCGAGCGTGGCCGGGACGGTCGGCGCCTTGTCGCGCACGATCGCCTGGAAGGCCCCGGCAGCCGTGTTCGTGCTGATGATTCTTCATTTTCTGGTGATCTGAGCGCCGGTTGATCCGTTCGCACCGCCTGGCGCCGTCACGCGCGAGGCGCAGCGGTGAGCGGGCGAATCATGCCCGGCCGGAAGATGGAGAGCACCGGGAAACGGTGTCTGTTGCGAATGTCGTGTGGCGGTTTCCGCCCGCGGCGGCGAAGGGGATGGGGCGCGTAGCGCTGATCCGGTGACGGCATGGACCGAAGGTCGTGCGGTGATTACCTGGATCCGACGCAACGCCGCCTGCCGGTCCCGGCTCAATGCGAGGGGGGTATTGCATGCGTATCGCCGTACTCACGGAAACCGAGGCGAACGAGAGCCGGGTTGCCGCTACACCGGACACGGTCAAGAAATTCAAGGCGCTGGGCGCGGATGTCGTCGTCCAGGCCGGAGCGGGCCTGACCTCGGGCGTGACAGATGCCGATTACGAGGCTGCCGGCGCGACCATCGCGGCGAGCCCCGGCACGGCTGCGGATGGCGCTGATATCGTGCTGCTCGTGCGCCGCCCGGAAAGTGCCCTGATCGAGATCATCAAGGACGGCGCCATCGTCGTCGCCATCATGGACCCCTATGGCGCGCAGGATGCGCTGGCCGAGATGGCCGGGCGCAACATTGCCGGTTTCGCCATGGAACTGATGCCGCGAATCACCCGCGCGCAGGTGATGGACGTGCTTTCCAGCCAGGCCAATCTTGCCGGCTACCGCGCCGTGATCGACGCGGCTGCGGAATATGGCCGCGCCATGCCGATGATGATGACCGCAGCCGGCACCATTCCCGCCGCGCGCGCCTTCGTCATGGGGGCCGGCGTCGCCGGTCTGCAGGCGATCGCGACGGCGCGCCGCCTCGGCGCCGTGGTCTCCGCCACCGATGTGCGCCCTGCGGTGAAGGAGCAGGTCGAGAGCCTCGGCGCCAAGTTCATCGCCGTCGAGGACGATGAGTTCAAGCAGGCCGAGACGGCAGGCGGCTATGCCAAGGAAATGTCGGCTGAATACAAGGCCAAGCAGAACGAGCTCGTCGCCGCCCATATCGCCAAGCAGGATCTCGTGATCACCACCGCGCTGATCCCGGGCCGCCCGGCGCCGGTCCTGATCAATCGCGCCATGGTCGAATCGATGAAGCCGGGCTCGGTGATCGTCGATCTCGCGGTCGAGCGCGGCGGCAATTGCGAATTGTCGGAGCAGGGCGACGTGATCGAGCATCAGGGCGTGAAGATCGTCGGCCATCTCAACATGCCCGGTCGCCTTGCCGCCAGCGCCTCGGCGCTCTACGCCAAGAACCTCTACGCCTTCGTCGAGACGCTGATCGACAAGGAGGCCAGGGCGATTGCCGTCAACTGGGAGGACGAGCTCGTCAAGGCGACGCTTCTCACCCGCGACGGCGCGATCGTCCATCCCAATTTCAAGCCGGACGCGTGAGCGCGGCAGCATCAGGACAGAGGGGGGAAACGATGACGAGCCTCACTCCCGAACAGGCGCTCGAACGCGCGCAGGCGGCGGCGGAAGTCGCACGCGAGGCGGCGGATGCAGCGCAGGGCTATGCCGATTCGCTGGCTGCGGCCGCGACGGTGGCCACGGGTGGCGGCGTCGATCCGACGGTGTTTCGCATCGCGATCTTCGTGCTCGCCATATTCGTCGGCTATTACGTGGTCTGGGCGGTGACGCCGGCGCTGCACACGCCGCTGATGTCGGTGACCAACGCGATTTCCTCGGTGATCGTGGTCGGCGCGCTGCTCGCCGTGGGCATGCCCGCCGCCGCAGCGATGACCGACAGCGCCGCCGGCTGGGGGGCGCAGGTCTTCGGTTTCCTCGCCCTCGTCATGGCTTCCGTGAACATATTCGGCGGCTTCCTCGTCACCCAGCGCATGCTCGCCATGTACAAGAAGAAGGGCTGACGGGATGAGCGCCAATATCGCAAACCTGCTTTACCTCGTCTCGGGCGTCCTGTTCATTCTGGCGCTGCGCGGCCTGTCACATCCGACCACCTCCCGCCAGGGCAACATCTACGGCATGATCGGCATGGGTCTGGCCGTGGCCACGACGCTGGTCTATGCCAACCCCTCCCTCGGCGGCTGGCTGCTGGTCATCGTGGGTATCGCCGTCGGTGGCGGCATCGGCGCGACGATTGCCCGGCGCGTGCCCATGACGGCGATGCCGCAGCTCGTCGCGGCCTTCCACTCGCTGGTCGGCATGGCGGCGGTGCTCGTTGCGGCGGCTGCGCTCTATGCGCCGCAGGCCTTCGATCTCGGCGCGCCCGGGACCATTTCCGGCGTGACGCTGTTCGAGATGGGGCTCGGCTGCGCCATCGGTGCGATCACCTTCACCGGTTCGGTGATCGCCTTCCTCAAGCTCGACGGGCGCATGTCCGGCAAGCCGATCATGCTGCCGGCGCGCCATGCGATCAATCTGGGGCTCGGCATCGCCATGGTGCTGCTGCTCGGCGTGTTCATCGCCACCGAGAGCGCCTTCGTCTTCTGGCTGATCGTGCTCGTCGCGCTCGCGCTGGGTGTGCTCCTGATCATCCCGATCGGCGGCGCCGACATGCCGGTCGTCGTCTCGATGCTCAACTCCTATTCCGGCTGGGCTGCGGCGGGTATCGGCTTTACGCTCGGCAATCTGGCGCTGATCATCACCGGCGCGCTGGTCGGCTCGTCGGGTGCGATCCTCTCCTACATCATGTGCAAGGGGATGAACCGCTCCTTCATCTCGGTGATTCTCGGCGGCTTCGGCGGCGAGAGCGACACGGCGGCAGCGGGTGGCGTCGAGACGCGGCCCGTCAAGAAGGGTTCGGCGGATGACGCGGCCTTCATCATGAAGAATGCCGCCAAGGTCATCATCGTGCCGGGTTACGGCATGGCGGTGGCGCAGGCGCAGCACACCCTGCGCGAGATGGCGGATCTGCTCAAGGAAGAGGGCGTCGAGGTCAAATACGCCATCCACCCGGTGGCGGGCCGCATGCCCGGCCACATGAACGTGCTGCTGGCCGAGGCGAATGTGCCTTACGACGAGGTCTTCGAGCTCGAGGATATCAACGGCGAGTTCGCCCAGGCCGATGTCGCCTTCGTCATCGGCGCCAACGACGTCACCAACCCCTCCGCGAAGACGGATCCGCAATCGCCGATCTTCGGCATGCCGATCCTCGACGTGGACAAGGCCAAGACCGTGCTGTTCATCAAGCGCGGCATGGGTTCGGGCTATGCCGGCGTCGAGAACGAGCTGTTCTTCCGCGACAACACCATGATGCTGTTCGGCGACGCCAAGAAGATGGTCGACGAGATCGTCAAGTCGCT
>PXAW01000030.1 GCA_003567055.1 Hyphomicrobiales bacterium | reverse complement strand
CGTGATCGACGCCTTCGTGAGCCGGCGCGGGGACAAGTGAGCCGCCGAACCGGCGTGACCCGCACTTCATGCACCGTGAATGAGCTTTCTGCCTGCGAGCTGGCGTCATTTTATGCACGCCAGCCACAAACGCCGATTGCGCCATGCGCAGTCAAAGATGTAACGTGAAGGATAGTGAAGCAATGTGTGCAATCATAAATATAAGAATGATGGATGCCGAACTCATCGGGTCGCGGAAAGCCGGAACAGCTCAGTCTCTCACTGCGACGGGTTACGCGAAGCCTGCATGACGTTTCCGAGGAACGTTTCGACACGCTGAGCCGGCTGGCACCCGGCAAGGTCGCCGCGCATCTCGCCATGATGACGCGCACGCTCCTCACCTGGCATGATCTGCAGGCGGGCAACCGCGCGGCGGACAACGTGCCACGGATTCTCGCACGGGCCATGGCCGAGCATGAAGCCGCCATCGACACGGTCGGCGTCGCATCCCCGTCACCCCTTCCCGCGCCGCTGGCGGGCTTTACCCTCGTCAATCGTGCCGACGCGATCGGCAGTGCCTATACGATCTGCGGCGCCGCATTGGGGCTTCGCCCGGCGCTAGGCAGCGGTGACCTCGCGCAGCCGGAAGAGCGGCAGCGCGCGGAGAGCCTCACGCTGGCGGGTAACACCATGCAACGGCGATGGCGGGGCATTCGCAGGGCGATCGATTTGTGGGGCCTCGAGCACCCGGATATGCAGCCGGATGTGCTGGCCGGTGCCTGCACGACCTTCTGCGTGGCCCTGACGATCCTCGATGCGATGGTCGAACAGAATTCCGCCAAGGCGCCGCGCCATGACTGAGAAGGCGCCGCGCCATGACTGAGAAGGCGCCGCCCCATGTCTGAGAAGAATGACCGCGCCGCCGAAACCCGTGCCCTCATGCCTGCACCGGTCGGAGACCGCGAAGAAATGGCGCGCCATATCGCCATCTGCGAAGCCGAGCCGATCACCTTCCCCGGACGCGTCCAGGATTTCGGCGCCCTGCTGGCCTTCGATCCGACGAACGGGCGGCTGCATTACTGGTCGGAGAATGCCGGCGCCTGGCTGGGACGGGATCCGGTGCCGGGATGCGTGCTGGCGGATCTCCTGCCCGCCCCGGCGATCGCCCGGATCATGGAGATGCTCTCCTGCGAACATTATGCACCGACGAATTTCACCAGTGTGGCACGTTTCGACAACCATATTCACGACGCCGTGGTGCATCAGATCGAAGGCCTCGCCGTGGTCGAATTGCTGCGCGCGGGGGCGGCCCTCGACGCCGCGCAGAGCGTCTCAGCCGCACAGGCTGCCCTGGCGCGCCTGCGCGAAACCGATGGGCTCGACGATCTGCTCGCCGCGACCGCACGGGAATGGCGCGCGCTCACCGGCTATGACCGCGTGATGGTCTATCGCTTCGACGAAGACGGCCACGGCGCCATCGTGGCCGAGGCCTGCGATCCGCAGCGCGAACCCTTTCTGGGGCTGCATTACCCGGCGAGCGACATTCCCGCCCAGGCGCGCCGGATGTACCTGCTGCAGCGGGTGCGGATGATCCCCGATATCCACGCCCCGACACTGACCCTGCACGGAACCGATTTCATCGCGCGCCCATCGACGGGCGAGGCGGAAGGCGCCTCCGGCGAGGGACTCGACATGGCCTACGCCGTTCTGCGCGCGGTCTCGCCCTATCATCTGGCCTATCTCGACAATATGGGCGTGCGCGCCACGCTCGCCGTCTCGCTGATCCTCGACGGCGCGCTCTGGGGCATGGTGGTGTGCCATCACGACAACCCCCGCATGGTCGACAGCACCCTGCGCGGATTGTGCGACATGCTCGGCCAGAGCCTGTCGGAGATGATCGCCACGCGCAATGCCGTCGATCACCAGCGCGCCATGGCGCGGCGCGCCGACGCCCTGCGCAAGGTGGAGGCCGCACTGGATGAAGCCGGGCGCGTGAGCGAAGCGTTGAAGGCGGTCGCGCCGGACCTGCTCGCCGTCATGCAGGCCGGCGGGGTCTATTGCAATTTCGGCGGTTCGGGCCTGCGGCTCGGCGAGACGCCTCCGGAGCGGGAATGCAAGGCGATCCTGCAGGCCATGGCGCGCCTGCAGGCCGAACAGGGCCGCCATCACGGCGGCACGCATCACCTCGCCGAGGCCGATCCACGCTTTGAACCGGCACGGCTGGTCGCATCGGGAGCCTATGTCATACCGACCCCGAACACGCCGCTCGACGGTCTCGTCTTCTTCCGGCCCGAGCTGACGCAGGAGGTCGCCTGGGGCGGGGACCCCAACCATCCCGTTCATATCGACGAGGCCTCCGGCCAGCTCGGCCCGCGCCACTCCTTTGCCGCCTGGATCGAAGTGGTGCGCGGGCAGAGCCAGCGCTGGGACGATGTCGATACCCGGATGGCGGAATTGCTGCGGCGCAGTCTGGTGAGCGCGCTGCTGCGCATCACCGAGGAGCAGATCGCCTTTCTCGGCCAGCACGAGAGCGAAACCGGGCTGATGACGCGCAGTGCCCTGGAGGCGCGCCTGCGGCGCATCACGGCTGCGGCGCCGCAGGCGCATGTCGCGGTGATGCTGATCGCCGTGAAGCAACGCGAAGCCGTGGCCGCGCGGCACGGGGCCGCAGCCGCGATCGCCCTCGACCGGCTGATGCGCGACAACATCTCCCCGGCGCTCGCCCGGACCGACCATCTCGGGCGCTATGACGACGGCACCCTGATGCTGGTTGCGCGCCGCGATTCGCCGCAAGCCCTGCGCCTGCTCGCGAGCCGCATCATCGAACTCGGGCGCAAGCCGGTGGAGATCGATGGTCATCAGCATACGCCGCTCATCCGCATCGGCACGGCCTTCTGCCCCGAAGTGCCGCCCGGCGAGGCGCCGGCAATCGCCATGCGGGCGCTGCGCGAGGCGCGGGACGACAGCCGCAGGCGGATCGTCTTCGGCGCGCCGGCCGGCCCCGATTCCGGCCCCTCCCATGCGGAACTGATGCTGGAAATCGGCCCGGCACTGGCGCGTGGCGAGATCCGGGCCGTCTTCCAGCCGCTGGTCGACATCCGCTCCGGGCGCGTGCGCGGGATCGAGGCGCTCGCGCGTTTCGACAGCCGGACGCACGGCTCCGTCAGCCCGGCCCGCTTCATTCCCGCCGCAGTGGAGGCCGGCCAGATCTTCCTGCTGACCACGACCATGATCGATCTCGCCCTGCGCGTCGCGGCGCCGCTCATCCGTGACGGCAAGATCGATTTCGTCAGCGTCAATCTCGACGCGGCGGCGCTCGCCCGGCGCAGCATTTCCGCCGTGGCCCGCTCCGCACTGGATGCGCATGGCCTGCCATACCACCATCTCGTGCTGGAGGTGACCGAGACCTCGATGTGCGCGCAGGAAGCGGTCGAAGCGCTCAGACGGTTGCAGGCGGAGGGGATGCGGATCGCGCTCGATGATTTCGGCGCGGGCTATTCCTCCCTCGGCGAACTGGCGCGGCTGCCGGCGGATATCGTCAAGATCGACCGCAAGCTCGTCACCGGTATCGGCACCGATCCGCGCGTGACGGCGATCTTCTCCGCCGTGCGCAACCTCGTTTCCAGCCTCGGGATCGCCTGTATTGCCGAGGGCATCGAGACCCGTGAAGAATGCGAGGCTCTCGCGGGCGAGGATCTTTTCGCAGTGCAGGGCTACTACTTCGCCCGCCCCATGAGTCCGGAAGCGCTGGTGGCATTCACCGAGAATACCGGACACGATTCCTGAGCCATTGCCGGCAAAACCCGCACGCACCCGCAAGCGGACACGTCCGATCAGCATTGACGAGCGTATGTCATACAGGCTTTGACGTCATCACCTTGCGCGTCTAAGTCTTGCGTCATCCTCGAAGGCGCGGGCCGTGCTGTGGCACCGGGCGTTGCGAGGACGACCGGTGCAGATTGGCTGCCGGTCGACTTGTGAAGAATGGTGGTCTGATGCCTGTCGAAACCCCGCTCCTCGATACGATCCGCGACCCGCGCGATCTGCGCAATCTGTCGGAAGACAAGCTCCGGCAGGTCGCCGACGAACTGCGTTCGGAGACGATCGATGCCGTCTCCGTCACGGGCGGGCATCTGGGCGCGGGTCTCGGCGTGATCGAACTGACGGTCGCCCTGCATCACGTCTTCGACACCCCCGATGACCGGCTGATCTGGGATGTCGGCCACCAGGCCTATCCCCACAAGATCCTGACCGGGCGGCGCGACCGCATCCGCACCCTGCGCATGGGCGGCGGCCTTTCCGGCTTCACCAAGCGGGCGGAGAGTGAATACGATCCGTTCGGCGCGGCGCATTCCTCCACCTCGATCTCCGCCGGCCTCGGCATGGCGGTGGGGCGCGATCTCGACGGGCGCAAGAACAATGTCGTGGCCGTGATCGGCGACGGCGCGATGTCGGCGGGCATGGCCTATGAGGCGATGAACAATGCCGGCGCCATGCATTCGCGCCTGATCGTCATCCTCAACGATAACGACATGTCGATCGCGCCCCCGGTGGGCGCCATGTCGGCCTATCTCGCCCGGCTCGTCTCCGGGCGCACCTATCGCTCGATCCGCGAGACCGCCAAGCAGCTCACCCGTCGCCTGCCCAAATTCTTCAGCGAGAAGGCGGCCAAGGCCGAGGAATATGCGCGCGGTTTCTGGACCGGCGGTACCATGTTCGAGGAGATGGGTTTCTATTATGTGGGCCCGATCGACGGGCACAATCTCGATCATCTGCTGCCCGTGCTCAAGAATGTCCGCG
>PXAW01000378.1 GCA_003567055.1 Hyphomicrobiales bacterium | reverse complement strand
TCCGTCCAACCGGGATGCGCGACGTCTGATCAGCTCCGGAGATCTCGCGCCGGGTCACGGTCTGATCGAAGAAGGCCAGGAGGCCACTGCCCTGCCCGAACCAGCCATCCGTCTCGAAGGATCCGTAGATGCCGGCATGCAGCGCATCGGATTTTCCACTATCGGTCGCGCCGCGTGTGCTCAGACGCGTCTGCGTATATCCCCCGGCGATCCCAAAGCGACTGAAGGTATCGCTGAAGAGGTCCACACCGATCAAACCGCCCATAGTCTGGCTTCGCGCGCCGCGTGAGGTCGGCCCGCTGTTAATCGTCGCGTGGCCGTAAACGGGAGAAATCCAGATCCCCGAGATGGCCGGATCGGATACGCCGAGCGCACCGCCATCCGTGGATGCGGTCAACGAGACGTAGCTTGCCTGCGGATTACCGGAACCTGTTCCGACCCGCGCTCCGGCAGGCAGCGACAGGCGCTGGCGCATCGCTGACGAGGCATGCCCGAGGGCGTTGAAGCGTGCCCAGGACGTGTTCGCGAAGGTGCTGGCTGTTTTCGGATTGATCGTATCGACAACATTGTCGAGGTTGAGAAGGCCCCAGCCATAGACAGGATCGATACCGGGAGCGCCGATATCGGTTGCCGTCTGCAAGAGGAGCTGCGCCAGTTCGACTCCCGTTGCACCCGGGAATATCTCTGATGCGATTGCCAACGCACCGGTGACGGCAGGTGATGCCATGGATGTCCCGTTGATGCTTGAATACTGGCTGCCCGGCCAGGCTGACCAGATGGCATCATCCGAGCCGTTCGGCCCGTCTCCCCCCGGGGCGGCCAGACACCATTGCGCTGCCACGCCGCAAGCGTTTGCATACGAAGCCCGTGTCGCATCCGGGCCGACCGAAGTGACCGCCAGCCAATACGGCTGCACCTCGGGATAGAAATACGGCAGACCGGCCATCCAGCTCGGCTGGCTGAAGCCGGAATTGCCGGTAGCGAAAACCTGGATGGCACCGGCTTCAGCGACCTCCGTAAACGCGGTCAAAAGCCCGGAGTGATTTGTTTCCAGAAAGGCGCGATCGACGTCCGCTGTGGTAATCGTATCGAAGCCGATGCGGAACTCCCAGGAATTGTTGAAAGCCCGGACACCGCGGTCCAGGCCGAAACGATAGCCCGCACCGATCTGCCCATCCAGATCGGCCCCACCGAAGATGTTGACGCCGACAATCGATGCGCCTCTGGCCACCCCGACATTCGCGCCGGCTGCAGTCCCGGCGACATGGGTGCCATGAGTATCAGCGGGGCCGTACGGGCCGCCGAAAATGTTGAACCCGCCCTGCCAACGCCCGAGGAATTCCGGATGGTCGGCCTGTACCGTCCCATCGACAATACCGATGGTGAAACCGTTTCCGGTATATCCTCGCTCCAGTGCAGACGGTAACCCGATCATTTGCAGGTTCCACAACTGCTCGGGCGTAGGCAATTCAGCTTGCTGAGCCAGTGCCGGCGCGGTCATCAGGGCGACAAGGCTGATACCAGAAATCCACTGTCTCAAAACTACGTCCCCTCTCCATTCATTCATCTGAAAACAGCAAGAAGACTAAGGGAAGCATGGTTTCTGAGGTATTAATGCCTGGCCCAAATTTATTGATGCAATAAAGCCACGCTTGTTCGTGGTGATACTATCGTGGTGATACTATGAGGAATAATTACGAAGGGCTCGTCCCCATGCCGTGGGTACGTTCCGCCGCAGTTATCTCGGGATTGTACAGAATGCCAGTGGTGAGCGCGCAGGGATTCGAACCCTGGACCCACTGATTAAAAGTCAGTTGCTCTACCAACTGAGCTACGCGCTCGATGGGCGAGGACTTAAGGCCTTGCGGCGGCGGGGTCAACCGGAAAAGGGCGGGTTTGGTGCGCAAACGCTGTGAATGGGCGTCGCAGCCGGTTGGACGGGGGTTGCGCCGCCGGGAAGCGTCGGGGGAAATGCGGCAGGTTGCGATTGCGGGAGGGCGGCGGCGCTGCTATGCGCTTGCGCGTTACCGTTCATTCGCCACCGGAACCAGGCTGCTCCGTGCTCAATCGTTTTCGCGCTCCGGAAACCCGCAATGCCCGCCGACTCGCGCGGATCGCACGCTGGAATCGCCCGATCACCTCCCGTGGTGAACGGCTGCGCGCCTGGATCAACATGCTGTTCGTCGATCACGGCATTTTCCGCCTGATCTATCTGAACCTGCATGAAGTCGCCCCCGGCTTCTACCGCTCGGCGCAACCCGTGCCGCATCAGCTCGCGCGTTTTGCCCGGATGGGCGGGCGCAGCGTGGTGTATCTGCGCGGGGGGCGCGAGCACGGTTCGTGGCAGCTCGAGCAGGAGACCTGCGCGCGACTCGGGCTGAAGCTCGAGGAGTTCGTCGTGCGCTCGCGCGGGGCGCCGGATCGCGCGGAAATGCTGGCTGCTGAAGATTTCTTCGCGCAGCTGGAGAAGCCGGTTCTCGTGCATTGCAAGTCCGGGGCCGACCGGGCCGGATTCGTCTCGGCGCTGTATATGCTCCTCGCCGAAAAGGTCTCCGCCGACGAGGCGCTGAAGCAGCTCTCGTGGCGCTACGGTCATTTCCGCCACGCGCGCACCGGGATCCTCGATGCGTTCTTCGAGCGCTACCGCGACGAGGGCGAGGCGCGGGGGCTCTCCTTCGCGACATGGCTGCGCGAGCATTACGATCCGCAGGCGCTGGAGCAGGATTTCAGGGCGGGGCTGATCTCCGAGATCCTTGTCGACAAGATCATGCGCCGCGAGTGAGGCGGCAGCGCCCGCTCAGGCGCCGCTGTTTTGCAGCGCATGCAGCCTGGCATAGGCGCCGCCTTCCGCGATGAGCGCCTCGTGGCTGCCACGCTGAACGATCCGCCCGCCCTCCATCACCACGATCAGATCGGCATCGCGCACGGTGGAGAGGCGGTGCGCGATGACGAGCGTGGTGCGCCCGCGCATCAGCCGCGCCAGCGCTTCCTGGACGAGTTTCTCGCTCTCGGCATCGAGGGCCGAGGTGGCCTCGTCCAGAAGCAGGATCGGCGCATCCTTGAGGAAGGCGCGGGCGAGGGAGACGCGCTGGCGCTCACCGCCCGAGAGCCGGCTGCCCGCAGGGCCGACGCGGGTGTCGTAGCCCTCCGGCAGGGCCGAGATGAAGTCATGCGCCGCAGCGTTGCGGGCGGCTGTGACGATCGCCTCCTCGCCGGCCCCGGGGCGTCCGAAGCCGATATTGGCACGCACCGTGTCGTCGAACAGCATCACTTCCTGGCTGACCATGGAGATCGCCCCGCGCAGGCTCGCGAGCGAGACGTCGCGCACGTCCTGATCATCGATCAGAACGCGGCCCTGCGTCACGTCGTAGAGGCGCGGGATCAGCGACAGCAGCGTGGATTTGCCCGAGCCCGACCGCCCGACCAGCGCCGTGGTCGAGCCGCCGGCCACCGTGAGATCGATCCCGGTAAGGGCCGGGACGACACTCTCGCCCTGATCGCCATAGCTGAACCCGGCATTCTCCAGGCGCACCGTGCCATCGCCGATGGCGAGCGCCGGTGCGGCGGGTTTCTCGGCGATCTGCGGCTTGCGTCCGATCACGTCGTAGTAGCGAACGAGCGCCGCGATGGCTTCCTGGACCGTGGCGTTGAGATTACCCAGCGCGCGCACGGGCTGCGCGGCGAGGAGCAGCGCGGTGACGAAGCCGGTGAAATCGCCGATCGTGGTCTCGCCGCGCCCGATCTGCCAGCCGATCAGGGCGAGCACGCCGGCCACCGCGAAGCCGGCGCTGATTTCGAGCAGCGGATCGAGCCGCGCCCGTGCCCGCGCCGCCTGGACCTTGAGAGCGCGCACCTGCTCGAAGGCATGGCGGGCGCGTCCCTTCAGATAGTGTTCCATGCCGTAGGTCTTGGCGACCTTCACACCGCCGAGGCTCTCCGAGACCATGCCGGCCATGGCGCCGATCTGCTCCTGCGTGGCGGTGGAGACGCGGCGCAGTTTCTTGCCGATCCGTGCGATCGGCGGTGCGACGAAGGGCGCCACCACCATCACCACCAGCGTCATCAGCCAGTCGATGTAGAACATCGCGGCCACGAGGGCGAGCACGGTCACGGCCTCACGCAGGAAAACGGTGACCAGGCGGGTGAGCGCTTCCTTGATGAAGTTGAAATCCGTGGTGAAGCGCTGGGTCAGGGTGGCGGGGCTGTCTTTCTGGAGCTGGGCCAGATCGAGATCGATCAGATGCGTGTAGAGCGCGCCCTGCATGTCGGCCTCGACGCGGCAGACGACCTGGTGCGTCAGCACCACCTGGCCGTACAGGGCGAAACCCTTGATCGAGGTCACCACGATCACCACCAGCGGCCCCCAGTAGAGGAGCTCCATGTTGCGCATGTCCAGCGCGTCGAAGGCCTCGCGGATCAAAAGGGGGTAGAGGCTCGTGGCGGCGCCGCCGATCACGATCAGCAGCATGATCAGCACGAGGCTGCGCCGGTGATGCGCCACATGCTCGCCCCACAGGCGCCGCAGCAGGGGGACCGTGTCGCCGGTCACGGGAATGATCTTGCCAGCCATGAAGGCTCCGTTACGGGTGACGCCCGGGGAGATGGTCGGGCTTTAGCATGCCCGCGCGGTGATGACACCCGTCGCGCGCGCGGCGAAGCGATTTTCTGGGCGGGAATCTTGCTCGACCCGCTTCCGGTGTGCGGTCTCACGGACTAAGCAGGAGCGATGCGCATGCAGCCGATCCTGATTGCCGGGCCCACCGCCTCGGGCAAATCCGCCCTCGCCATCCGCCTTG
>PXAW01000515.1 GCA_003567055.1 Hyphomicrobiales bacterium | reverse complement strand
GCTTGCCGGATCCGACCGGTGACGCGCCGATTGAGGCCATCTTCAATCCCCTGAACTGTTTGCCGGTAATTGGCTCCGCCCGACGAGATTCGGACGTTCGCGGCAGTTTCAGCAGGGATGGTCCCCGCCCGCCTTGATCTTTGTCAACAATGTGGCGACGGATGTGTCGCAGTGGCGGGAGTGTCGCAGGCGCGCAACGGGTGAGGGGAAGAAAAAATATCGATCCAGTATTGTATTTTGAAAGCGGCAACCCATCTCTGGACTTCTGCAATCAAGCATGGAGTTAGATCACGAATGACAATCGATAAATTTATTCAAATCATGAAGAAAAGCACGCAAGGAAACCAAAGCCTTTTCCACTTCACCGATACCCGGAACCTGCCGTCGATCCGGCAGCGCGGACTGCTGTCGGCCAATCGGCGAGATCGTTATGGGATCAAACCGGTAGTGACCGGTGGCAACGAAATCAGCAAGGATGCCGACCGCTGGAACAGTGTACGGGATTATGTACATCTGTGCTTTTTCCGCGAGCACCCGCTGGAATATATCGCAAGGCGAGATAAACGTTTCATTGAATCAACGTTTCTCTCAATCGACCCGCAGGTGCTCTACACCCCGGGCGTGAAAGTCACTTTCGGCGTTGCGAACAAGACGGGGATCCCGATGCTCCCTGTCGAAGAGGGCTTGAGCCAGCTCGATATCGACCAAATGTACATTCATTCCGGATGGAGAAACGAGGACCAGTTTGAGCGATACAGAGAAGCTCAAAAATGCGAAATTCTCATCCCGAACCACGTTCCCGTCGAGATGATCAGGTTCTGAGCCATGGCAGAGCGTCCCGTCTTCATCCCCAACTGCAGCGGCCCGCGCCTCGTCGATGAGGTGATGGTCGATTTCAAATGGCATCCCGGCATGTCAGCGAGCCAGAAGATGAAGAATGTGGATGCGCTGCATGAGGCGGCGCAGAGGAGGGGGCTCGGCCCTCTCCTCGAAGTATCGAGCAAATCCGCAGCCGAGACGGGCAAGAAGCTGAGCGCCTTTTCGCTCAAGGTACCCTATTGCGACCGCATGATCCCGCTCGAATGTGCTTTCCAGGGGAGCAAGGTTTTCGAAGAGGGCGGCCCCTTCACCGATCTCTACGAGGTCGATGCCCGCACCGCGAAGCGCGATCCACGTTTGCGCGAATCGGGACGGCTCAAGGCGTTTTCCTTCGACGGCGAGCGCTTTCCACTCCAGCCGGAAACGGCCTTTTATGATTGGCTCTATTTCCGCGCCCTGCTGCCTTACGCCGATTTCATTCAACGTGTCGGAGATACCTGTAACGCTTTCACCGATATCGAATTCAATCCGCAGAAGTCGATCGCCTGTCAGGCCCGCTCGCTGGCGATGGTCATTGCATTGATCAAGCGTGATCTGACGGCAAAGGCAAGCGCATCCTTCTCGGAATTCTGTCGCTTCCAGAGGCCTCAATACGCGCATTGAGCTGCAGTCGCTGAGATATCCCACCCCTGCCCAAAGCCGCACAGGTGCCGTTGGCCACCTGCCTGTGGACCGCGCCTGCCTGCGGCGCCACAATGCGCGCAAACCAAAGGGAGGATGCCTGTATGCGACTGATCGACAAGACTGCCATCGTCACCGGAGCCGGGAGCGGGTTCGGGCTCGGGATCGCGGAGCTGTTTGCGCGCGAGGGTGCGCGCGTCGCATTGCTCGATATCAACGAGGAATCGGCGATCGCAGCTGCCGGCCAGATCGGCGGGAACGCCGTGGCGCTGCGCTGCGACGTGGCCGACAGCGCCGACGTCCAACGCGCGGTCGATGCGGTGATGGAGAGCTTTGGCCGCATCGACATCGTCGTCAACAATGCCGGTATCAGCCACCGCAACCAACCGATGCTCGACGTTACGGAAGAGGAGTTCGACCGGGTGTTCGCGGTCAACGTCAAATCCATATTCAACATGGCCAAGGCGACGGTGCCGCTGATGCGCAATGCCGGCAGCGGCAACATCCTCAATATCGGCTCCACTGCCGGCATCCGTCCGCGCCCCGGTCTCAGCTGGTACAATGCCTCCAAGGGTGCGGTGAACCTGCTGTCGAAATCGATGGCCGTCGAGCTCGCGCCGGACCGCATCCGCGTCAACGCGCTCGCCCCCGTCGCCGGCGAGACGCCGCTTCTCGCGACCTTCATGGGCGAGGATACGCCGGAAAAGCGCGCGGCCTTTACGGCCACGGTGCCGCTCGGTCGCCTCTCGACCCCGCGCGACATTGCCAATGCGGCGCTCTTCCTGTGCTCGGACGAGGCTGAAATGGTGACCGGTGCCGTGCTGGAGGTCGATGGCGGGCGTTGTATCTGACGCTCACAATGCCGTGCCGGTCAGCGGAAACGGGGTGCAGCGTGCCGAGAGGGCGCGATCGGTTGCCGTTTGAGCGAGACCGGGCAGGGGCGCGAGGACGCGGAAGGCGATGAAACCCTGCATTTCCGGTGCCGTGATCCGAACGGTTCCGGCGAGCGGATCCGGCGTGCGCGTGCCGGATCCGTCCTCCAGCGCATCCGCCGATGCCGCCCGCAGCGCCTCGTCCTCGAAACGCTGCTCCGGAGTCATGATCAGCACATCCATCTCGGCGCCTTCGACGGCCCGATCGGTGAGTGTGAAAAAGACGCCGGTGCTGCGGCTGTGGAACGATGCTGATTGAAAATGCGCGCCCATGCTGAACGTCACCCGCAGCGGAGCCTCGCTCAGATCATAGGCGCAGGCGGAGAGCGCGCTCGCGGGATCGTGCTGTGTCAGCCAGCCGCGTGTCTGGGGATTCGCCAGCAGGACCGGCTCGCCATCCTCCCGGATCGGCTGGAGGCGCGAAAGAGCGTCCTGCTGCGAGACGAAGGGTAGCAGCAGGATCGCGCCCACATGCGCGATCGCCGCGAGAACCAGCGCGCAGAGCGTTGCGAAGGCGAAACGACCGATCACGCTCATGCCGGACATTCCATCCGCGTGATATCGGGCAGCATCTCGGCCGTGAAGCGGGTCAGCGTGCCGCCTGCCGGCGTATCGTAGAGGCGCAGCGCGATGCTGAAGCCGCCATTGTCAGGGGCGCGCAACCAGTTGCCGGCCTGCGGCTGCGGGCTGATCACGATGTTCAGCGAGCCATCCTCGGGGCGTGTGATGCGCACTGATGTGGTCGTGAACCGTTCGCTCTGCCAGCCATCGGGAAGGCGCCCGTTCTCATCTTGCAGCGTCAGACTCCAGAAGCGCGCGGATGGTGTGGTCCCGGTGATGGTGTAGATGCAATCACTGCGCAGCGGGCGCGCCAGCGAATCCGTGTTCGCACGAAAGGTCAGGCCCTCCCCGGCGGCAAGTGGAATATCGGCGCTGCGCGCCAGGGTGGCGCGGGCATAGGGGTCGATCTCGCGTGTGCCGATCTGCGGATGAACCTGCCAGGGGCCGGCCTGCTGGACCCCGAAGGCGAATTCGCCCTCGACCACGCGATAGGCGCTGTAGAGGCCGAGCGCCGCGCCGCCCGCGACCGCATAGGCGACGAGCAGGATCGTATAGACCGAGGATGTGAATTCGCGGATGCTCCGGCGCATCGATCCGGCCCGTGCAGGGGTAAAGGGATCAAAGGGTTAACCCGATGACCGGGGCTGTTCAAGGCATCACGGCATCAAAGGCTGCACACGGCGCGGACTTGCCAGGTCCGGCGCGGGTCGCTACCCCCTGAGCCGGGCACGGTAAAGACGGAGTGGATGCGCGATGAACATCCTGTCGATCCAATCGCATGTCGCTTACGGGCATGTCGGTAACGCTTCTGCGGTTTTTCCGATGCAGCGACTCGGCTGCGAGGTCTGGCCGATCCATACCGTACAATTCTCGAATCATACCGGGTACGGCGACTGGACGGGCCGCGTCTTCGACGGGCCGGCGATCGAGGAGCTGGTTGACGGTATCGCCGCGCGCGGTGTGCTCGGGCGCTGCGACGGTATTCTGTCGGGCTATATGGGCTCGTCCGATATCGGCAACGCGATCCTCTCCACGGTGCGCCGGGTCCGCGAGGCCAATCCGGCGACGCTGTACGCCTGTGATCCGGTGATCGGTGATGTGGGGCGTGGCGTCTTCGTGCGGCCCGGCATCCCGGAATTCATGCGTGACCACGCGGTGCCCGCAGCGGATCTGATCACGCCCAACCAGTTCGAGCTCGAATATCTCGCGCAGATGGAGACGCCCACCCTCGCAGCGGCGAAGGACGCGATCACGCGCATTCATGCCCTGGGCCCGCGCGTCGTGCTCGTCACCTCGCTCCATACGGACGACACCCCGCCCGATGCGATCGACATGCTGGCCGGGGAGGGCGGGGCGTATTGGCGGGTGCGCACGCCGAAACTGTCTGTCTCGGTGAACGGGGCGGGCGATGCGATTTCGGCGCTGTTCTTCGTGCATTATCTGCGCACGCGCCGCGCCGATGCGGCTCTGGCGGAAGCGGCGGCATCGATCTACGGGCTCTTGCATCGCACCGAGGCGGCAGGTTCACGGGAGATCCTGACCGTGGCGGCGCAGGACGAATTCGTCGCGCCGTCACGCAGGTTTGCCGTGGAGCCCGTCTGAACGCAGCGTCAGGGGGCCCCGGAAAGCGGATCACCGCACCATGTTGATGGTCGCTTCCATCATCTGCTGCGACGTGGTCACGACACGCGTATTGGCCGTGTAGGCCTGCTGCGTGATGATCATCTTGGTGAATTCCTCGGCGATATCGGCGTTGGATTGCTCCACCGCACCGCCGATGATCCGCGCGCCTTCCGGCGAGAAGGTCGGCT
>PXAW01000314.1 GCA_003567055.1 Hyphomicrobiales bacterium | reverse complement strand
ATGGCCGATGCAACAGCCGATGTGATGCCGGCAGGCCCGCTGGACGAGTTGGCTTCCGTAGAGGCACTTCGTGATGAGACCTGATTTCCACCACGGCAAGACCGCAGTCGAGCCCGCATCCCACGCGCCACTCGTGCGCCTTTCCGGGCGTCATGTTTCGCGCTGGCGCGCGCCAGCTCTCGCCCTCGTCGCCCTGGCCACGCTCGGCCTCGCCGCCTGCCAGGAGGGCGCGGCGGTGGAGGAGGCGGAGCTGATCCGGCCCGTGCGGCTGATCACGGCGGGGGAGACGCAGGATCTGACCGCGCGGCGCTTCGTCGGGCGCGTCGATGCGGTCTCGACGGTGGATCTCTCCTTCCAGGTCGGCGGGCGCATCGCCGATATCCCGGTGCGCCAGGGCGCCCTCGTTGCCGAGGGCGAGACCATCGCGACGCTGGAGCCGGATGATTACGAACTCGCCCTGCGCGAGGCGCAGCTGCAATACGATCTCGCGGAGCGCGATCTCGAACGCAAGCGCGAACTCGTCGCACGCGAGGCGATCTCGACGGCGGCTTTCGAGCAATCCGAAATCGAATACCGGCTGCGCCGCGTCGCCCTCGACAATGCCGAGCGCAACCGCGCCCACACCACCATCACCGCCCCCTTCGACGCGCTGGTGACGCGCAGGCTCGCCGATGCCTATGCCAATGTGCAGGCGGGGGCGCCGATCGTGCGGGTGCAGGACGTAACGGAATTGCGGGTGCATATCAACGTGCCCGAAAACGTGATCGGCCTCGTGGCCAATCCGGAGATGTTCCGCATCGAGGCCGTGTTTCCCGACCGCCCGGATGCGGCGCTGCCGCTCACCTATCGCGAGCACGCCACCGAGCCCGACGCCATCGCCCAGACCTATCAGGTGACGCTGGCTCTCGAGCAGCCCTTCGACGGCACCATCCTGCCCGGCATGACGGTCTCCGTGCGCGTCAGCCTCGCCGCCGGCATCGTGCAGGAGGCGATGACGCTGCCGGTCTCGGCCATCGATACGGCACCGGAAGGCGACTTCCGCGTCTGGATCTACGATCCTGACAGGCAGAGCGTCTCCGCGCGCCCCGTCTCACTCGGCGATGTGGGCGAGGATCGCATCGCCGTGCGTGACGGCGTCGCCCCGGGCGAGCAGGTCGTCGCGGCGGGTGCGCATCTGATGCGCGAGGGGATGCGCGTGCGCCCCTTCGAGAGCTTCTGAGGGGCACCGTCAGCCATGGATATCGCGCGCGCGGCCATCGACAAGCCGGTCAATACCTGGATCATCGTGCTGATCTGCCTGCTCGGCGGGATCTGGGGGCTTCTGACCGTGGGGCGGCTTGAAGACCCGTCCTTCACCATCAAGCAGGCGGTGGTGCTCACCGAATATCCGGGCGCGACGGCCGAGGAGGTCGAGGAAGAGGTCACCGAGCGGCTCGAATCCGCCATCCAGCAATTGCCGCAGCTCGAACGCGTCACCTCGAAATCGATGCCGGGGCTTTCCGAGATCGAGGTCGAGATCAAGATGACCTATGACGGTACGCAGCTGCCCCAGATCTGGGACGAGCTGCGCCGCAAGGTCGGCGATGCCCAGCGCAGCCTGCCGAACGGCGCCGGGCCCTCCGTCGTCAATGACGATTTCGGCGATGTCTTCGGCATCTTCTATGCGGTGACCACGCCGGGATTCTCGGCGCGCGAGAAACGCGAGATCGCCAAGTTCCTGCGCCGGGAAGTGCTCACCGTGCAGGATGTCGCCAAGGTCGCCACCGATGGTGAGCGCGAGGAGGCGATCTATATCGAGGTCTCCAACGAGCGTCTGGCGAGTCTGGGCCTATCGATTGAGCAGATCCTCACCACCATCCAGTCCGAGAACGCCGCCGAGCCGGGGGGCGCCACGCGGGTGGGGGATGCGCGCCTGCGCGTGGCGGTCCGCCCCGGTCTCGACACGGTGCGCGCCATCGAGGCGCTGCGCGTCGGGCGCCCGGGCACGACCGAGCAGCTGAGCCTCGTCGATATCGCCGAAATCACCCGCGAGCCGGTCGAGATCCCCGATCAACTGGTGCGCTTCAACGGCATGCCCGCCTTCACGCTGGCGGTCTCGGGCGTCGCCGACAGCAACATCGTCGCCGTCGGCCAGGCGGTGGAGGCGCATCTGCGCGCCATCGAGGACCGGCTGCCGGTGGGGGTGGAGATCCACCCGATCTACGAGCAGCACCGGGTCGTGGACGAGGCGATCAACGATTTCATCGTCAATCTCGCCATGTCGGTCGCCATCGTGATCGCGGTGCTGATGCTGTTCATGGGCTGGCGCGTGGGCATGGTGGTGGGGGCGACGCTGCTCTTGACGGTGCTGGGCACCGTCTTCTTCATGCGCGTCTTCAATATCGAGATGGAGCGGATCTCGCTCGGCGCACTGATCATCGCCATGGGGATGCTCGTCGACAACGCCATCGTCGTGGCCGAGGGCATGCTCATCAACATGCAGCGCGGCGAGAAGGCGCGTGAGGCGGCGCGCGAGGCGGCAAGACGCACGCAGATCCCGCTGCTCGGCGCGACCGTGATCGGCATCATGGCATTCTCCGGCATCGGCCTGTCGCCGGATGCCACGGGGGAGTTCCTGTTCTCGCTCTTTGCGGTGATCGGCATTTCGCTGCTGCTGAGCTGGGTGCTCGCCATCACCGTGACGCCGCTCTTCGGCTGCTATCTCCTGAAGGTGGCCCCCGATGCGAGCAGCCGCGACCCCTATGCGGGGCTGATCTACCGGGTCTACAGCGCGGTCCTGCGCGGTGCGCTGCGGGTGCGCGTGCTCACCGTGATGCTTCTGGTGGGGATGACGGGGGCGAGCATCTGGGCGTTCCAGTTCGTCGATCAGGCCTTCTTCCCGGAATCGAACACGCCGCTCTTCTACGTCAATTACACGCTTCCCCAAGGCGCCGATATCCGCGCCACGGCGCGCGACATCGATGCCATTACCGAGCGGGTGATGCAGGAGGAGGGTGTCGTCACGGTGGCGAGCTTCGTCGGGCGCGGCGCGGCGCGCTTCATGCTGACCTATGTGCCGGAGCAGCCGAATACCGCCTATGGCCAGCTGATCGTGCGGGTGGAGGATCGCGCGATGATCGATCCGCTGGCGGCGCGGCTGCGGGCGGATCTCGGCGTGGAGTATCCGCATGCGGAGATCCGCACCGAGCGCCTGTTCTTCGGACCGGCGGACGGGGCGCGGATCGAGGCGCGGTTTTCCGGCCCGGATGCGCGCATGCTGCGTGCGCTGGGTGAGGAAGCCGCCGGTCGCATGCGCGCCGATGGCGGGCTGATCGACATCCGCCAGGACTGGCGTCAGCGTGAAATGGTGATCACCCCCGTCTTCAACGAGGAGCGCGCGCGCATTGCCGGGCTGGGGCGCACCGAGCTCGCCCAGGTGATGAACTTCTCGACGACGGGCCTGCGCGCGGGCACCTATCGCGAGGGCGACGAGCTGATCCCGATCATAGCCCGCCCGCCGGCGCATGAGCGCCTCGATCCGGGCCAGTTGCAGGATCGCCTCGTCGCGAGCCCGGGGAGCGGTGCCTTCGTGCCCGTCGCGCAGATCGTGGATCGTTTCGAGCTGGTTCCCGAGGAGACGCTGATCCGGCGCCGCGACCGGGTGCGCACGCTCACGGTGCAGGCCGACCCCGTGCCGGGCCTTACCGCCGACGAGGCGCGCCGGCGGATCATCGATGCGATCGAGACCATCGATCTGCCGCCGGGCTATCGCATGGAATGGGGTGGTGAATACGAAGCGTCAGCCGAGGCCGAGGAATCGCTGGGGCGGCAATTGCCGCTGGGCTTCCTGGTGATGCTGATCATCTCGATCCTGCTCTTCGGCAAGATCCGCCAGCCGCTGATCATCTGGCTGGTGGTGCCGATGTCGGTCTGCGGGGTGGTTCTGGGGCTGCTCGGATCGGGGCTCGCCTTCGGCTTCATGGCATTGCTCGGCTTCCTCAGCCTGTCGGGCATGCTGATGAAGAACGCCATCGTGCTGGTGGACGAGATCGATGCGCAGATCGCCTCGGGGCGCGAGCGCTTCACGGCGCTGGTGGACGCGTCCGTCAGCCGTCTGCGCCCGGTGACGCTGGCGGCGGGGACGACGATTCTCGGCATGGCCCCGCTTCTGACGGACGCCTTTTTCGCCAATATGGCGGTGACGATCATGGGCGGCCTGGCCTTTGCCAGCGTGCTCACACTGGTCGCCGTGCCGGTATTGTATGCAATTTTCTTCCGCATCCGGCGCGGTGGCGATTCCCCTGCGGCAATGCCGCAGGGGCCTGAGCCGCAACCGGCTCCCGTGTGAAAGTGATTTTACGGCAGAGACTTCCCGCATCGCAGCATAGGTGGGGTCGGTGTGCCTCCGGGCGCGCTGCCTTGCGTTTGACGCATGGGTCCTACGCTTTGCGATCATGGCAATATTATTGCTATATCTGCACAGATATATGACAAATGCTCTTAACGACGTGCGCATTTACGTAATTCAATAACGCACGCGCTGGAGTGAGTCATGAGCCGTTTCGATTGGGACGATTTGCGCTTTTTCCTGGCCGTGGCGCGGGTGGGTCGCCTGACCGTCGCCGCCCGGCGCCTGGGGGCGGATCACGCCACGGTGTCGCGTCGTATCACGGCGCTGGAAGATGCGCTCAAGGCAAAGCTGTTCGAGCGTCGCCCGCAGGGCTATGCGTTGACGGAGCACGGGGAGCGATTGCTTTCCAAGGCAGAGGCGATCGAGACGCAGGCGCTCGCGGTTTCGAGCGAGATCGGCGGCGCGGATCTCGCCTT
>PXAW01000060.1 GCA_003567055.1 Hyphomicrobiales bacterium | reverse complement strand
TCGCGATCTCAAGGCCTATGACCTGCTGGTCCAGGCGGAAAGCGGGCTGTCGGAGATCACCGGCACGCCCGAGGGCCGGGCGCGCACCGGCGTCTCGGTCTGCGACATCGCCGCCGGGATGACGGCCTATCAGAACATTCTCCAGGCGCTGATCGCGCGCGGCATCAGCGGGCGCGGCCGCCATGTCGCCGTCTCGCTCTATCACGCGCTCGCGGACTGGATGAACGTGCCGTATCTGCAATATGCCTATGGCGGCGTGACCCCGCAGCGCTGCGGCCTCAACCCCCCCACCATCGCCCCTTATGGCGATTATGCCTGTGCCGATGGCAAATCGGTGCTGTTCTCGATCCAGAACGAAACCGAATGGCGCAGTTTCTGCATGCAGGTGCTCGATCGCCCCGACGTCGCGACGGATCCGCGTTTCATCGACAACCCCGCGCGCGTGCGCAACCGCCCGGCGCTGGATGCGATCATCGCCGAGACCTTCGCCGGCTCTCCCCGCGATGCCATGGTGGCGCGCCTGGAGGCGGCCCGCATCGCCTATGGCCGCGTCTCGACCATGGCGGATCTGCGGGCGCATCCGCAGAACCGCTTCGTGACGGTCGAGACTCCGGCAGGACCGATCACCATGCTCGCCCCCGGAGCGCTGGCCGACGGGCAGAGCCCGGCCCTGCGCCCGGTTCCCGCCCTCGATGAACACGGAGCGCCCCTGCGGCGGGAATTCGGCACAGCCTGATCAGCCGACGAGGCCGGTATAGAACAGGCGCGCCGCCATCAGTGCCAGAATGATCAGGATCAGCCGCTCGAAGACCTTGCGGCTGAATTTCCGACCGGCCCAGTGCCCGATCACCATGCCGAGCGCGATCGGCAAGAGCGCCAGCCAGCCCTGCAGGAAGCGTTCGAAGGTGAGGATCCCCGTCACGGCGAGCGCCACGGCCTGCGTGCCGGTAAAGGCGAGGAACATGGCCGAGAGCGTGAAGACGAAGGTCTCGCGCGCCAGCCGCATCGCGTGGATGAAGGTCACGGTAATGGGTGCCGCAATCCCCGTCGCGCCCTGGAGGATACCGCCGAAGAAGCCGACGACCGGCGACCAGCGCCAGGCGGAATCGGGCGGGATCCGCATTTCCGGGCGCGCCAGCGAGAGACCGATATAAAGCACCACCATGATGGCGAGCAGCAGCGACAGGGTCGTCGCCGGCAGCGCCGTCAGCGCCCAGGTCCCGATGATGACGCCGACGAACCCCGTCGGCAGCAATGCCTTGAGGAAGCCGCTGCCCTCGCGATAGGCGTGGAACTTCCACAATTGCCAGATATTCGTCATCACCAGCGAGACCATCATGATGGCGATGGCATGCTGCACGCCGAGGAAGGCGGCGAGAACCGGGATGGTGACCAGCGGCAGCCCCAGCCCTGTCGCCCCCTTGACGAAACCGCCGAGCATCAGCCCGAGCGTGACCATGACGGCCGATTCGATACCCACGTCCCCACCTCATTCAAGGGTTCCCGCGCCGCGCGCGATGCCCAAGCTATGACCGCGCCGGTCAGCCCGCGCAACGGGCACTCCCGCCATCCCGTCTGGGACTGAGGGGACCGGGACGGCCGGACCGTCCCGCGGCATCGTCGCCAATCCGGCGCCCGCGCGAATTTTTTCACGAACCGGACGGCGGCGGGTTGACACCGGGCGCCGCGCTTTTCATAAGACGCCCACACCGACGCGCTGCCCCGGCGGCACCGCGCGGCGGGGGAATGTCCCGAGCGGCAAAGGGGGCTGACTGTAAATCAGCTGGCGTATGCCTTCGTAGGTTCGAGTCCTACTTCCCCCACCACCTCACTCTTCGAAAAAATTGATTTTTCGCGAGATTTGGCATAAGCCGATCATGAGGTAAGTCATCAAGGGTTGTGCGCCTGTGGCGGATGCCGACATGGCAGCCGGGCAGGCTTCGACACTGACGCCCCAGCGGGTGTAGCTCAATGGTAGAGCAACAGCCTTCCAAGCTGAAGACGGGGGTTCGATTCCCCTCACCCGCTCCATCTCCCCGACGGTCGAATCGTTGCGCTGCGTTATGGGTTGCCGCGCCGACACTGGCAATCCCGGGGCAGCCTGATCGGCCTGCTTCGGCGCTGGTTTCGGGCATGTTGCCGCAGCCCCGCCGCAATTCCGGTTCATTCCCTTGCCTGTCACTTGGCAATCCGCCCAAGCGTGCCTAAGTTACGGCGGACCATTGGTGGTGCGCGCGCGGGGCGCCCCGCCGGATATGCACATCGGCGACGAACGGATCGAGATGAACCCGAATTTCAGAAACTTCGCCCTCTGGGTGGTCATCTTCCTTCTTGTGCTCGCCCTGGTGACGCTCTTCCAGAGCCCCAATCAGGGTCAGCAGGGACAGGAAATCGCCTATAGCCAGCTCCTGACCGACGCGGAGGCGGGACGCGTGTCCAGCGTGGTGATCGCCGGTGACGAGATCACCGGACGCTATCAGGACGGCGCGGCGTTCAGGACCTTTGCGCCCAACGATCCCAATCTCGTGCAGACCCTGCAGGAGCGTGGCGTGCAGATCAATGCGCGCCCGCCGCAGGACAACACGCCCTGGTTCGTCGCGCTCTTCCTCAACTGGCTGCCGATCCTGATCTTCATCGCCGCCTGGATCTTCCTGTCGCGGCAGATGCAGGGTGGGGCCGGGCGCGCCATGGGATTTGGCAAGTCGAAGGCGAAGCTCCTGACCGAGGCGCATGGCCGCGTCACTTTCGAGGATGTCGCCGGCATCGACGAGGCCAAGGAGGACCTTCAGGAAATCGTCGAATTCCTGCGCGATCCGCAGAAGTTCCAGCGGCTGGGCGGTCGCATCCCGCGCGGCGTGCTGCTCGTCGGCCCGCCCGGAACGGGCAAGACGCTGACCGCGCGTGCCGTGGCCGGCGAGGCGAATGTGCCGTTCTTCACGATTTCCGGCTCCGATTTCGTCGAGATGTTCGTCGGCGTGGGCGCCAGCCGCGTGCGAGACATGTTCGAACAGGCCAAGAAGAACGCGCCCTGCATCATCTTCATCGACGAGATCGACGCTGTCGGTCGTCATCGCGGCGCCGGTCTCGGCGGCGGCAATGACGAGCGCGAGCAGACGCTCAACCAGCTCCTCGTCGAGATGGACGGCTTCGAGGCCAATGAAGGCGTGATCATCATCGCCGCCACGAACCGCCCCGACGTGCTCGATCCGGCGCTGCTGCGCCCGGGCCGCTTCGACCGTCAGATCGTCGTGCCCAACCCGGACGTCACCGGTCGCGAGAAGATCCTGCGCGTCCACATGCGCAAGGTGCCGCTGGCTCCCGATGTGGATGTGCGCGTGATCGCGCGCGGCACGCCGGGCTTCTCGGGCGCCGATCTGATGAACCTCGTCAACGAGGCCGCCCTGCTGGCCGCGCGCCGCTCCAAGCGCATCGTCACGCAGCTCGAATTCGAGGATGCCAAGGACAAGGTGATGATGGGCGCAGAGCGCAAGTCCATGGCCATGTCCGAGGAGGAGAAGAAGCTCACCGCCTATCACGAGGCCGGGCACGCCATCGTCGGGCTCTATGTGCCGGCCGGCATCCCCGTCCACAAGGCGACGATCATTCCGCGCGGGCGCGCGCTCGGCATGGTGAAATTCCTGCCCGAGGGCGATCGGTATTCCATGAAATACAAGGAATACACCTCCCAGCTCGCGGTCGCGATGGGCGGTCGCGTGGCCGAGGAGCTGATCTTCGGCAAGGACAACATCACCTCAGGCGCCACCGGCGACATCCAGCAGGCGACCAAGATCGCCAAGGCGATGGTCACCCAGATGGGTTATTCCGACGAGCTCGGTCTGGTCGATTACGGCTCCGGGCAGGACGAACCCTTCGTCGGCATGTCGATGGGCAAGCAGAACACCACCTCCGAGGAGACCGCGCGCAAGATTGACGCGGAGGTTCGCCGCCTGGTGGATCAGGGCTATCACGACGCCAAGAAGGTTCTGACCGAGCATTACGACGAATTCGTCACCATCGCGGAAGCGCTGCTCGAATTCGAAACGCTCAGCGGCGAGGAGCTGATCGGCCTGCGCGAGGGCAAGCGCCCTGTGCGTGAGGTTCCCGAGACACCGCTCCCGGCGCGCGGCTCGATCGTGCCCAGCGCCGGTGGCAAAAAGAAGCCGCGTCCGCGCGGCGAACCGGATGCCGGTGATCCGGGCATCGAGCCGCAGCCGACCTGAGGCGAGAAAAATCGCGTCTTGACGGCATCTCGCCTTGCAAGGACGCATCGCGTTTCGACAATGCCCGCCCTATCGGCGGGCATTGTCATTTACGCTCGGTCAGTTCTTTACGCGTAATATTTCAACAGACAATGTGAACGGACACGGACAGCGTCACCGCCCGTGCAGCTTGACGCTCCCCGGGGTGCGGGGTAGCTGCAAAGGGCGGTGCGGCTTGCATGCACCTTCCATGGGCGCGACCGGGCGGGATCAGGACAATTCAATCGGGGGAATGCGACATTGCGCCAGTATTTCGGAACGGACGGCATTCGCGGACGAGCAAACACCACGATCACGCCGGAACTCGCCATGCGCGTCGGCCAGGCGGCGGGACTCGTCTTCAATCGCGGTGATTATCGCCACCGTGTCGTGATCGGCAAGGATACCCGTCTCTCCGGCTATATGATCGAGAACGCCCTCGTCGCCGGTTTCACCTCGGTCGGCATGGATACGCTGCTGCTCGGCCCGATGCCGACGCCGGCTGTCGCCATGCTGACGCGGTCCATGCGTGCCGATCTCGGCGTGATGATCTCCGCCTCGCACAATCCCTTCGAGGATAACG
>PXAW01000579.1 GCA_003567055.1 Hyphomicrobiales bacterium | reverse complement strand
GCGCGCATGGCCATCGCCATGGCGCAGATGGGCGGGATCGGCGTGATCCACCGCAATCTCGATCCGACGGAACAGGCCCAGCAGGTCAGGCTCGTCAAGAAATACGAGAGCGGCATGGTGATGGATCCGATCACCATCTTCCCCGACGAGACGCTCGCAGATGCGCTCGAACTGATGAAGCGCAACGGCATTTCCGGCATTCCGGTGGTCGAGCGCGGCGCTGCGGGCCACAAGGGCAAGCTCATCGGCATTCTCACCAACCGCGACGTGCGCTTTGCCGACAATCCTTCCCAGCCCGTCTCCGAACTGATGACCAAGGATCGCCTCATCACCGTGCGCGAAGGTGTCGGCCAGGAAGAGGCGCGCCGGCTCTTGCATCAGTGGCGCATCGAGAAGCTGCTCGTCGTCGATGATCATTTCCGCTGCATCGGGCTGATCACCGTCAAGGACATGGAAAAGCAGGTCGCCCATCCGCTTGCCGCCAAGGATGGGCAGGGCCGGCTGATCGTGGCTGCGGCCACCACCACGGGCGAGGCCGGTTACGAGCGTTCGCAGATGCTGATCGATGCCGGCTGCGACGTGATCGTGGTCGATACCGCGCATGGCCATTCCGCCAAGGTGCTCGAAGCCGTCACCCGGGTGAAGAAGCTCTCCAACGCCGTGCAGATCATCGCCGGCAACGTCGCCACCCGTGACGGGACGAAGGCGCTGATCGATGCCGGTGCGGATGCGGTCAAGGTCGGGATCGGCCCCGGCTCGATCTGCACCACACGCATCGTCGCCGGTGTCGGCGTGCCGCAGCTCACCGCGATCATGGATGCGGCTGAAGCCGCGCAATCGACCAATACGCCGGTCATCGCCGATGGCGGCATCAAGTTCTCCGGCGATCTCGCCAAGGCGCTGGCCGCCGGCGCCTCGACCGCCATGGTCGGCTCGCTGCTCGCGGGCACCGAGGAAGCGCCCGGCGAGGTGTTCCTGTACCAGGGCCGGTCATACAAGAGCTATCGCGGCATGGGCTCGGTCAGCGCCATGGCGCGCGGCTCCGCCGATCGCTATTTCCAGCAGGATATCAAGGACCAGATGAAGCTCGTGCCGGAAGGCATCGAGGGTCAGGTGCCCTATAAAGGCCCGGTCGGCGCCGTCCTGCATCAGCTGACCGGCGGCCTGCGCGCGGCGATGGGCTATGTCGGCGCGGCCTCGCTGCCGGAATTCCGCGAGAAGGCGGAATTCGTGCGCATCACCAATGCGGGCCTGCGCGAGAGCCATGTCCACGACGTGACCATCACCCGCGAGAGCCCGAATTACCCCTTGCGCGGCTGAGGGCGCTCAGCCGGCCAGAACGCGGCCCGGATTGAGCATGTTATGCGGATCGAGCGCCTGCTTGATCCGCAGCATCAGCGCGATTTCCGCATCGCTGCGCGACTTGTGCAGATAATCGCGCTTGAGCATGCCGATCCCGTGTTCTGCGGAGACCGATCCCGACAGCGCGGCGACGATGTCGTAGACCATCGCCTGGATGGCCTTGCTCATCGGCGCATCGTGGTCGGGATGGCTCACGGAGATATGGATGTTGCTGTCGGCGACATGGCCGAAAACCAGCAACCGCGTCTCCTCGCCGAAACCGCGTGCGCCCGCGCGCAGGCGCGTCACCGCCTCGTCCAGCCGGGCGATGGGGATCGAGACGTCGAAATTCGTGCCCGCATCGATGATGCGCCGGAATTCGTAGACCGCCTCGCGATAGCTCCAGAACCGCGCCCGGTCGGCCTCCGATTGCGCCACCAGCGCATCGTCGATGAGGCCTTCTTCGAGGAAACCTGCGAGGGTCTCGGTGAAGGGATCGGCGCCCGATTCTTCCCCCATGGACGTTCCCATGGCCGCCTCGATCAGAATGGCGATTTCCGGCATCGTCCCGAAGGGTGGCGCGAGGCCGCCGGGGCCTACCGCAGTGTCGAGATATTCGCGCCACATGGCCTCGAAGACGATCATCCGCCCCGGCAGGGCGGCATCGAAACGGCGCAGCACGGTGAGCACGTCCTCGAAGCGCGAGAAGGCGAGCAGTGCCGAGCGCACCCCGCGCGGTGCCGGGTGCAGGCCGAGCACCACCCGGGTGACGATCCCGAGCGTGCCTTCCGAGCCGATGAAGAGCTGCGTCCAGTCATAGCCGGCATTGTTCTTGAGCATCTTGTTCAGGCTGGTCACCACCGTCCCGTCGGCGAGCACGGCTTCGAGGCCGAGCACGTTGCGCCGCGCCATGCCATAGCGCAGGACCTGGTTGCCGCCGGCATTGGTGGCGATGTTGCCGCCGATCGTGCAGGAGCCGCGCGCGCCCAGATCGATGCCGCAGAAGAAGCCTTCTGCCTGCGCCGCTTCCTGGATTTCCTGCAACTTCGTGCCCGCGCGCGCCGTCAGCGTGCCGGCGAGCGTGTCGATTTCCTCGATCCCCGTCATGCGCTCCAGCGACAGGGCGACTTCGCCGGCTTGCGGATGCGCGCCGCCGGCGAGCCCGGTCATGCCGCCCTGCACCACGACGTGCGCGCCATGGGCATGGCAGATCGCAAGCGCCTGCGAGACTTCCTGCGTGTCGCGCGGCAGGATCAGCAGGCCGGGCGGGCAGGGCGCCATCCCCGCCGCATCCGCCGCATGGCTTGCGGGAATGTCATCGCCGAGGCGCAGGCGGTCGGGGCCGAGCTTTTGCGTGAGAGCGGATTGCAGGGTGTCGTCGATGGCGGATTGGGTCGTGGACATGGGGCACTTTCGGGTCTCTGGTGGCGCCGCGAGCCTATGGCCACCCCCGCACCCGCGCAAGAATGCGCCGCGTGAGCGGCTTCATGCTCCATCTGCGCGCTTTGCCCGCGTGCTCGTTCTGCTTACCGGCTGGTCTCGATCAGCGCGATCTGGCCGCCATAGGCCGCGCGCAGGTTTTCCGCCGTATAGACCTCGCCGACGCGCCCCTGCGCGACCACGCGGGTGTTGAGCATGATCAGCCAGTCGAAATAGCGCGCCACGCTCTGCAGATCGTGATGCACGACGATGACCGTCTTGCCGGCATCGCGCAGCCCGTGCAGCACATCGACGATCACCCGCTCGGTGGTGGCATCGACGCCGGCCATGGGCTCGTCGAGGAAATACAGATCCGCATCCTGGGCGAGCGCGCGGGCGATGAAGACGCGCTGCTGCTGGCCGCCGGAAAGCTCCGCGATCTGGCGGTCGGCGTAATCCTGCATGCCGACCTGCTCCAGCGCCGCCATGGCGCGCTCGCGCTCCGCCGCGCCGGGCCGGCGAAACCAGCCGAGCCCGCCATAGAGCCCCATCGTCACCACGTCGCGGGCATCGGTGGGAAAGTCCCAGTCGACGCTGGAGCGCTGGGGCACATAGCCGATGCGCCGGCGCACGGCGCGATGCGGCAGGCCGAAGAAACGCACATGCCCGGCCACCGGGGTGACGAGACCGAGGCTGGCCTTGATCAGCGTCGACTTGCCCGAGCCGTTGGGCCCCACGATCGCCGCCATCACGCCGGGGGGGATGTCGATATCGATATCCCACAGGACCGGCGCCTCGGTATAGGCGACGGTGAGATCCTCCACATGCAGCGCATATTGCGGCTCGTGCAGGGTGGTGCCTTGCGAGGACGCCGATTGCAGGGGGGAGGCGGGTGTCATGATCTGCTTTCCAAAGGTGATGGCGCTTTTCGCGAGCTTAGAGCATCATTCCGTCAGGTGGATACCGGCTGACGGAAAAAATGATGCGTCGAACAATGACCTGGAGCGCCCGGCCTGACTGCGTCAGGTCGGAACGCGCTTCAGGACGATCCGGCGGCGGGGAAAAGGCGTGGCGGGCGTTTCCTCACGGAATATCGGCGGGATCGCGCCCGGGGCGTGGCCGATAGCGCGGCAGGCTCCAGCCACGCGTGATGGCAAGGCCGCGTATCGCGAAGCCGATGATCAGCGCCGCGATCAGCGCGGCATCCCGTGGCAGGCCGAGCGCATCGAGCAGGACGAAACCGCCCGCGCCGGCGAGTGCTGCGGTCGCATAGATCTCGCGGCTGAGAATCACCGGCTCCTCCGCGCCGAGCACGTCGCGGATGACGCCGCCGAAGGTCGCGGTGACCATGCCCATCACCAGGGCGACGAAGGGCCCGGTCCCCGCGAGCAGCGCCGTCTCGGCTCCGATCACGGCAAACAGCGCAAGCCCCGCAGCATCGCACCAGAGCAGGACCTTGTAGCGCGATGCCACGAGATGCGCGGTGAAGAACGCGGCGAGCGCCATGACGAAACAGATCAGCAGGTAATCCGGACGCGCGATCCAGAAGACCGGCACGCCGATCAGGAGATCACGCAGGGTGCCGCCGCCGATTCCCGTGACGACGGCGAGCAGGGTGAAGCCGACGAGATCCATCTCCTTGCGCGAGGCGACGAGGGCGCCCGAGGCGGCGAATGCCGCAACGCCGAGATAATCGATCAGCCATGTTGCCAGCGTGACGGCGCCGGGATCATCGGGGAGGCCGAACATGGCAAGGTTCTCCTTCGGCCCTGCACGGGGCATAGGCCTCACATGAAAACGGGCGGACCGTCAGGCCCGCCCGTGCGTATCGCGATCACGCGACAAACGCTGCGTTTGGCCTTACTCGGCGGCCTCGCGCATCGGCTCCGGCGGCGTCCATTTCAGGATCGGCTGGCGCGCGGCGCGGGTCTCGTCGAGACGCCGGCGTGGGGCGTGGAAGGGCGCCTCCGCGAAGCGTTCGCTCTCGCCGCGCTTTGCCGCCTGGGCGAGGTCGCGCATGGAGGCGATGAACAGGTCGAGCGAGGATTTCGATTCCGATTCCGTGGGCT
>PXAW01000496.1 GCA_003567055.1 Hyphomicrobiales bacterium | reverse complement strand
GCTTCTGCTTCTTCGCGCCCGACAGGCTGGATGCGAATGTCGTCGATCGCCTGATGTCGAAATGTTCGGAGAAGCTGTCGCTGCTCGCGGCCCCCGCCGTGCTCGACCGCACCTGCGATCTGACGGAGACCACGTTCGACCAGCTGCTCGACCTGTTGCGCGCCAACATGCCCTGTATCGTGCTCGACATGCCGCATCTGTGGAGCGCCTGGACGAAGCGGATCCTGCTTGCCGCTGACGACATCATCATCGTCGCGGAACCGGAACTCGCTTCGCTGCGCAATGCGAAGAATCTCGCCGATCTTCTGCGTCAGCAACGCCCGAATGACCGGCCGCCGCGTTTGATGCTCAACCGTATCGGTTTGCCCAAACGCCCGGAAATCACCAGCTCCGACTTCGCCAAGGCCGTGGGTCATGCCCTCGATGCAGAGATGCCCTTCGACGCCCAGCTCTTCGGCTCGGCTGCCAATAACGGTCAGATGCTGGCCGAGTTGCAGCCGGGGTGCCGGCCTGCGGAAATCTTCACGGAGCTGGCGGGCACGCTCCTCGGTCGCAACGAGTTGAAGAACAAGCGTGCCGGTCTCCTCGATCCGCTGCTGTCGAAATTCCTGAAACGCAAATCGGCTTCGTGATCGGCCCGTCAAGGGCCGGTCGGGCAGCCGCTGGCTAACGTCAAACCGCGCAGAGAGTGATCCATATGTTCGGCAAGAGATCCTCGATCGGAAATCAGCAACCGGCGCAGCCGCGCATGCCTGCGGCAAAACCGGAGGCGGCGCCGGCGAATGCGGCGAGCGAGCCGGCGGTCCCGGTCTTGCCGGTCGACAATCCTCGACCGACCGCAAGTTTCAACGCCAGCCCCCTGCCACCGCCGGAGCCGGCGAAGCAGAAGCCGGTTGCCGTGGATACGCGACAGCGCTCCGACGAATATTATCAGACGAAGAGCATGATCTTCGGCGCGCTGATCGAGGCCATCGATCTGGCCCAGCTGGCGCGGCTCGACGCGGATTCGGCCCGCGAAGAGATCCGCGACATCGTCAACGAGATCATCGCGCTGAAGAATGTCGTCCTCTCCATTGCGGAGCAGGAAGAACTGCTCGACGACATCTGTAACGACGTTCTCGGCTACGGCCCGCTGGAGCCGCTGCTGGCGCGCGACGACATCGCCGACATCATGGTGAACAATGCGCGCAAGACCTATATCGAAGTCGACGGCAAGATCCAGCTGACCAACGTCCGCTTCCGCGACGAGCAGCAGCTGATGAACATCTGTCAGCGGATCGTCAGCCAGGTCGGTCGCCGCGTCGACGAATCCAGCCCGATCTGCGACGCCCGCCTCCCCGACGGTTCGCGCGTCAACGTGATCGCGCCGCCGCTCGCGATCGACGGGCCGGCCCTGACGATCCGCAAGTTCAAGAAGGACAAGCTGACCCTCGACCAGCTGGTCAAGTTCGGAGCGATCTCGCCGCCGGGCGCGGAGGTGCTCAAGATCATCGGCAAGGTCCGCGCCAATGTGGTGATCTCGGGCGGAACGGGTTCGGGCAAGACGACGCTTCTGAACTGCCTGACCAACTATATCGAGCATGACGAGCGCATCATCACCTGTGAGGATGCAGCGGAACTTCAGCTGCAGCAGCCGCATGTGGTGCGCCTCGAAACCCGCCCGCCCAATCTGGAAGGTCAGGGCCAGGTGACCATGCGCGACCTCGTCCGCAACTGCCTGCGCATGCGCCCCGAACGCATCATCGTCGGCGAGGTGCGCGGCCCGGAAGCCTTCGACCTGCTGCAGGCAATGAATACGGGCCATGACGGTTCGATGGGCACCTTGCACGCCAACTCGCCGCGTGAATGCCTGTCACGTATCGAATCGATGATCACCATGGGCGGCTTCGCGCTGCCTTCGAAGACCATTCGCGAGATGATGGTCTCGTCAATCGACGTCATCGTCCAGGCTGCGCGCCTGCGCGACGGTTCGCGCCGGATCACCCACATCACCGAAGTGCTGGGCATGGAGGGCGACGTGATCGTGACCCAGGACATCGTGCTCTACGATGTGCTCGGGGAGGATCAGAACGGACGCCTGATCGGCAATCACCGCTCCACGGGCGTGGGCCGTCCCGGTTTCTGGGAGCGCGCGCGCTATTACGGCGTCGAGGAGCAGCTCGCAACGGCGCTCGACGCCATGGAAGCGGCGAACGAGCCCGCATGACGACGATCGGGAGAGCAGGACAGGGCCATGGAAATCCGCGACATTCTACTCGTCATCCTGATCGCGGTCGCCGTCGGCGGCATCGCGCAGGTCTTCCTGTACCCGCTCCTCTCGGGGGAAAAGCGTGCCGAAAAGCGTCAGCAGGCGCTGATGGCGAAAACGCCGAACCAGCGCGTGGAACGCGTCCCGCGCGACTCCGCGCAGCGCCGTGATCAGATCGTTCAGACCCTGCGTGAAATCGAGGAGAAACGCGGACGCAACAAGGCCTCCCTGGAAGAGCGCATCGCACATGCCGGCCTCGACTGGTCGAAATCGCGCTTCTTTCTGATGAGTGCGGCACTGGGCTTGCTGATCGGCCTGTTTCTCTTCGTCCTCACCGGCGGCAGTTTCATCGTGGCCGGCCTTGCGGCCTTCGCCGGGGCGCTCGGCCTGCCGAACTGGATTCTCGGCTACCTCGCGAAGAAACGCATCGAGAAATTCATCACGGAACTCCCCGATGCGATGGACATCATCGTGCGCGGCATCCGGGCCGGCCTGCCGCTGGGCGATTGCATGCGGGAGATCGCGGCCTCGGCGGAAGAGCCGATCCGCAGCGAGTTTCGCCTCGTCACCGAAGCGCAGGCGATGGGTGTAACCTTGTCGGATGCGCTCGAGCGCATGGCGGAACGGGTGCCGGTGGCCGAATCCTCGTTCTTCGCCACGGTGATCACCATTCAGACCAAGGCCGGCGGCAACCTTTCCGAGGCCATCGGCAACCTGTCGCGCGTCCTGCGCGAGCGCAAGAAGATGAAGGGCAAGATCCAGGCGATGAGCATGGAGGCCAAGGCCTCGGCAGCGATCATTGCGGCCCTGCCCTTCATCGTGGCCCTCATGACCTATATCTCCAGTCCGAGCTATATCGAACTGCTCTGGCTGACGCTGACCGGCAAGATCGTTCTCGGTGTCTGCGCGATCTGGATGCTGATCGGCGTGATGGTCATGAAGAACATGATTTCCTTCGACATCTGATCGCAACGGAGCACAGCGATGATCATGCAGGCCCTTGCCGATCCGCAATTCCTGGCGATGGTGCTGGCGGGAATCGCCGCCGTGGCGACCGTCTTCACAGTCGCCATGCCGCTGATCGCGAATGACAGTCTCGACAAGCGCATGAAGGCCGTGGCCGTCGAACGCGATCGCATCCGGGCGCGGGAACGCGAGCGCATCTCCCGGCAGAGCCGGGGCTCGCTGCGCTCGCGGCCAGCCGAGCGTATCCGGCAATTCGTCGAGCAGTTCAAGCTTTCGGACTGGCTCGGCACCGAGACGGCCAAGATGCAGTTGATGCAGGCGGGATTCCGCGGCCAGAAATCCGAATACACCTTCCTCGTCTTCCGCCTGGTGCTGCCGATCGGCTTCACCCTGCTCACGGCATTCTATCTGTTTTTCGTGGAAGACTTCGATCTCGGCCTGATCGTCCAGCTCGGCATCGTGATTTTCTCGGCATATATCGGCATCAAGGCACCCGAAATCTATCTGCGTAACGCCATGCATAAACGCCAGGCCTCCATCCGTCGCGCCTGGCCGGACGCGCTCGATCTGCTGCTGATCTGTGCCGAATCCGGCACCTCCATGGAACAGGCGTTTCGCCGGGTCAGCACCGAGGTGGGACGCGCCTCGATCGCGCTCGCCGAAGAGCTCGCCCTGACCACGGCGGAGCTCTCCTATCTGCCCGAGCGTCGTCAGGCCTACGAGCACCTCGCCGAGCGTACCGGGCTCGATTCCGTCAAGGCCGTCTCGACCGCCCTGATTCAGGCCGAGCGTTACGGCACGCCGATCGGCCAGGCCCTGCGCGTGCTCGCCCAGGAGAGCCGCGACCAGCGCATGAACGAGGCCGAGAAGAAGGCGGCTGCCCTGCCGCCCAAGCTGACCGTGCCGATGATCCTGTTCTTCCTGCCGGTGCTCTTCGCCGTGATCATGACGCCCGCACTCATCCAGGTCTTCGACTGGCAGTGAACCGCCCGCGCATGGCGGGGTTGCCTCGCCAGGCATGGCCTTTCCCATCCGGCTTTGCTAGATCCGGGCCGTGACGCGTGACCGCGCGTCGCCGGATCAAGCTAGCGACGAGGGTTCATGTCATCCGCACCGGGCCAGCCTGGCGCCTCCGCCTCCCCGACGACGACCGGCCTGCCGAGCGCACCCGGCCTCGGCCTCGTCTTCGCGAGCGCCGGGGCGACGGCTTACGGGATCAGCATCGTCTTTGCCCGCATGGCCGCCGATTCGGGATTGTCCGGTGTCTCGGTGGCCTTGTATCGCGTCATCGCGATGTTCCTCGTCGCCGCGCTGATCGCCGCTCTCTGGCGCCGGCTGCCGCGCATCGCGCCCGGTGAGGGCCGCGCCATGATCGCGCTCGCGCTCGGCGGTGCGGGCGTGGGTATCGGCTATATGAGCGCGGTGACCTTCATCCCGGTCTCGGTGGCGGTGGTCATCTTCTTCACCTTTCCGATCGTGATCGTGCTGCTCTCGCCGCTCGTGGATGGCGGGAGGCTGCGCCCTGCCCTGCTCGTCCTCGCCGGCGTGGCCTTCACCGGTGTCGCATTGGTGATCGGGCCGGGGCTCGGTGCCCTCGACTGGCGCGGCGTCGCGCTGGCGGG
>PXAW01000108.1 GCA_003567055.1 Hyphomicrobiales bacterium | reverse complement strand
TGAGGATCTCGTGGTCGAGGCAGGAGAAAACGCATCGGGCGCGAACGCATCGCGCGCAAACGGCAACAAGCTGAAGATCGGCATCGCATTGGGCGGCGGCGCGGCGCGCGGGTGGTCCCATATCGGGATGCTCCGGGTGCTGATGCGCGAGGGCATCGTCCCCGATGTCGTGGCAGGAACCTCCATCGGGGCCGTGGTCGGCGGTTGTTACGCTGCGGGCAAGCTCGACGACCTGGAGGTTTTCGCGCGCTCCCTGACCCGCCGGCGTGTCATCGGCCTGCTCGATTTCTCACTGAGCGCGTCAGGGCTGATCGCGGGAGAAAAGCTGCGTCAGCTGCTCGAGGAAGACCTCGGCGCGGGGCGCATCGAGGATCTGCCGATCCGCTTCGGCGCGATCGCCACCGAAATCATGACAGGTCACGAAATCTGGCTGACGCGCGGGCGGCTTCTCGACGCCATCAGCGCCTCGTACGCCCTGCCGGGGATCATGAACCCGGTGCGCATCCGCAACCGGTTGCTCGTCGATGGCACCCTGGTCAACCCCGTACCCGTGACGGCGGCCCGGGCGCTCGGGGCTGATGTCGTGCTGTGCGTCAATCTCAACGGAGATCTCAAGCTGCGCGGCACGACCATCCAGTCGATCCACAATGACGACGATGCGCACGATCCCGACCACGTCACGGATGATCCGGCTGCGGAGAATCCCGGGCTGTTTTCGCCCATGCTGGACCCCGTGCTGGGCGCCGCAGATCGCCTGCGCGGGCGTGATCCGGCGCGGCGCGTGGCGCCTGGGATGGCCAAGGTGATGATCGATGCCTTCAACATCACGCAGGACCGGATCTCGCGCTCGCGACTGGCCGGCGATCCGCCCGATCTGATGATCTCGCCCAAACTGGCCAGGATCGGCCTGTTCGAATTCCATCGCGCGGACGAAATCATCCGGCTCGGGGAGGAGGCGACCCAGCGCGCCCTGCCCGATATCCGCGAATTGCTCGCCGAAGCCGAAGAACTCGCCGCGGCGCGCTGATCAGGCGCTGGCGATATACTGCTTCAGCGCCTGCTGCTCGGCCTCGATATCCGATAGCCGGCGATTGACCACGTCACCGATCGAGACGATGCCGACGAGCACACCGTCCTCGACCACCGGAACGTGGCGAAACTTGCCGTCCGTCATCAGGCGCATCAGATGATCGGCATCGGCCTGCATGCTGCAGGTCACGACATCGCGCGTCATCGAATCCGCCACCTTCTGGTCGAGCGCGGCTGCGCCGTTGCGGGCGAGGGCGCGGATGATGTCGCGCTCGGACAGGATCCCGGCTACCGCCTTCTCGTCGCTGCTCACCACCACCGCACCGATTCGCTTGTCTGCAAGCAGCTTCGCTGCCTGTGCGAGGGTCTTGTCCGGCGCGATGGTCACCACGTCAGCCCCTTTGCCCGAAAGCACTTGTCGAACCGTCATGGGCGTTCTCCCTCTCCGGTGCATTGTCTTGCACGTCGGGAGAGTTTGAGTGAGGCGGCGCGCTCTGGCAAGCATCGCGTGCGACGGACCCGGGATTGTCGCGGGGAAATGCCGCAGCCCGGATCAGGCGCTCGCTTTCAGTCCGAAAGGCAGCTTTGCCAGAAGCTCGGCGAGGGCGAGTTCCGGGGCGAGCGGTGATTCGGGGCCGTCGCCCGGACCGCCCGCCCTCTGATCGTCTCTCAAGGCGTCGCGCATCGGGGTGCCCTGCATATCGGGCGGGATCAGGATGCGCGTATCGCCCCACCATTGCGGATCGGGCAGCGGCGTTGCGCCGGCATCGACGGCGCCGCTGGCACAACGCGGCGCGACGGCGATCAGCAGCGATGACGAATACCGCCGTGCGAAGGCGATGACATGGCCCGCGCGGGCTCCCGCGACCTCCAGCGGCACGTGATCGCCCGCCGCAAATCGCGCCGGTGCGTCGCTGCGCAGATTCAGAAGCCGCGCGATCAGCGCCTGCTTGATCCGCCCGTCGCGCCAATGCGGCAACAGCGCTTCGAGCGACGCCCCTTCCGAGAGCGCCGTCATCCGCGCGGCGTAATCCACCGGGCGGCGGTTATCGGGATCGACCAGCGAGAAATCCCAGAATTCGCAACCCTGATAGAGATCGGGCACGCCCGGCACCAGATTGCGCAGGAAGGCCTGGGTCAGCCCGTTCAGGGCGCCGGCCGGCGCGATCTGCTGCACATAGCCGTGTATCGCCTCGAGAAACGGCAGGCTGCGATCCGGATCGCCGATCTTTTCGAGGAACGCCCGGCAGGCCGCTTCGTATTCGCCGTCGGGCTCGCGCCACGACGAGCGCAGCTTGCCCTCGCGCAAAGCCTTTTCCTGCCAGCCGGCGAGGCGCTCGCGGAAGGCGGCGAGGCCCGGCGCATCATCGGGGGCGAGATCGAGCGGCCAGGCGCCGACCATCATCTGGTAGAGCACGTATTCATCAGCCGGATCGATCACCTCGCCGGAAAGCCGGCGGTTGCGCTCGAACCATTCCGCGACGGCCTCCGCCCAGTTGCCGGGATCCTCGCTGATCACCGCGAGCCGCGCGCGCACATCCTCGCCGCGCTTGTGGTCATGCGTCGCGGTGGTGACCATGCCGGCGGGATGCTCGGTCGCGGCCCGGGCCGAGGCCATGTGAAAGTCATCGACGGCGATGGCGAGCGCATCCACATCGAAGCCGACATCATTGCGCGAGATCAGGCGCCCGTAGCGATAAAAGGCGGTATCCTCCACGGCCTTGGCGGCGATCGGCGCGGTGAGCTGCTGGAAGCGCGCCACCGCCTCCCCGCGCGCCTGCGCATCCGCTGTCCCGATGCCCGAAAGCCAGCCGGCGACCAGATCGACGACGCCCTCCTCCCCTGGGGCACTCATCGCCTTCGCGGCATCCACCGCTTGCGCGAGATGCGGCGCATCCGTGCCCGGCGCAGCGCCCGCCGTGGCATAGGTGCGATAGACCGGGAAGGCCACGATCAGCGCCGTCAGCGCCCGGCGCAGGGCGGCGAGGCTGATGTCGCGCGTCTCCAGCGAGGCCTGTGTCATGGCGTGGAAGGCGCGGGCGCAGGATTCGAGCTGGCCGGAAAAGTCGCGCACCAGCAATTCATTGCGCGCATCCGCCTCCTCGCTCTCGAAATCGGGATAGCGCCCGCTGACTTCGCTCCACAATTCCGACAGCGCATCGGCGGCGCGCGGATCGTGCAGCACGGCACTGGCGCGATCCATGAATTCGTAGCCCGTGGTGCCGTCGCAATCCCAGTCGAGCGGCAGGGTCTCGTCGCGCCCCAGGATCTTTTCGACGATCAGCCAGGCCCGCTCGCGACCCGCTTCTTCCGGGCGCAGCTCCGTCAGCGCGTCGAGGCGTTCGCGCAGATGGTGGCAATAGCCGGCGGGGTCGCGCAGGCCGTCAATGTGATCGATACGCAGCCCGTCGACCAGCCCCTCGCGATAGAGCCGCAGGATGGTGCCGTGGATCAGGTCGAAGACGCGCGGCTCCTCGACCCGCAAACCGGCGAGCTCGGTGATGTCGAAGAAACGCCGCCAGTTGATCATGTCGCCGGCGACGCGCCACCAGGCCAGCCTGAAATGCTGGCGCTCCATCAGATCGTGCAGGGCCTGCGGATCGCGCCAGGCATCGAGCACCGCATCGAGGCGATCGCCCATGGAGGCGGTGACGCGGCAGGCCTCGATGAAGCCGGAGCGGCCTTCCGCCGCCTCGAAGCGCTGCGCCAGCGCCTCGAATTCCGCACCGCCGGCACGCAGGATCGCGGGATAATCTTCCGGCCTGAGCGGGAAGCGGTGGTGGTGATAGGCAATAGTGAAGCTCTCCAGTGCTTCGTCGAAGACGAGGGCGAGATCGCCCGCCGCGAGCACCGCGCCATAGGGCTCGCCGAGAAACGGCGCCAGCACCTTGCCCTTCAGGGCCTCATCCGGCGTGTCCCAGTCGATGTCGAAAAATGCGGCATAGGGGCTCAGCGCGCCGTTTTCGAGCACGTCGAGCCACCACGCATTCTCCGCGCCGCCCACGGCCATGTGGTTGGGCACGATATCGGCGATCAGACCCATGCCATGGGCGCGCAATTGCGCGACGAAAGCGCGAAGACCCGGCTCGCCGCCGATATCCTCGTCGACGCGGGTCGGATCGACCCCGTCATAGCCGTGCGAGGAGCCGCTGCGCGAGGACAGGATCGGCGAGGCGTAGACATGGCTCACCCCGAGACCCGCCAGATAGGGCACGATCGCGCATGCATCGGCGAAGGTGAAGCCGTCATTGAATTGCAGCCGGTAGGTCGCGCGGGGCGTCATGCCTGCTCCTTCTGCCGCTCTTCCTTCGCGCGCGGGCGCGCAGCCGCCAGACGCGCCAGACGCGACCTGGCGACCGGACCCGTTGCTGGCTCATCCGGGAGGCGCCTGCGCCAGTTGGGATGGGTGTCGATGGTGCCGGGCAGATTGGGCTGCTCGCGCGCACCCGCGATATCCTCCGCCGGCGCGATGGCGAGCACGGAAGCGCTGCGGGAGATGTAATCGAGGGCGGCGTCGATCACGGCATCGGGATGCTCGACATCGGGGATGGATTCCTGCGTCAGCCCGTAATCGGATACGCTCTCCCAGAAGCGGAGCCGATCGTAATGGCGCTCGGCCATCTGGATCCCGGCATCCTCGGTGCTGGGAAGTTGCCCGAGCCTGTCGCGCCAGGCGATGTCGGCCCCTTGCCACCAGCCGGCGATGGTGGGCAGATCATGCGTCGTGGTCATCGCCACCGCATTGGCATCCCAGTCCTGCGGCGCGCGAAAACGCCCGTCATCCGCACGCTCGAACAACAGCACCCGCATGCCCATCACCCCGGCCTGCTCGATACGCCCGCGAAACCCGTCGGGCACAGTACCGAGATCCTCGCCGATGACGATGGCCTGGTTGCGATGTGATTCGAGCGCGACGATGCGCAGCATGTCGTCGAGCGGATATTGCAGATAGACGCCCTCGGTCGATGGCATGCCCCAGGGCACCAGCCAGAGCCGCGACAGGCCCATCACATGGTCGATGCGCACCCCGCCCGCCGTGCGCATCGCGGCACGCAGCGTGGCGATGAAGGGGGCGAAGCCGTGCTCCTGCAAAGCCTTGGGCGAGAAAGTCGTGAGACCCCAATCCTGCCCGAGCGGACCCAGCGGATCGGGCGGCGCGCCGATGCTGACGCCCTGGAGGATATCGTCGGGATGGCTCCAGGCATGGCTCCCGCCGGCATCCATGCCGACCGCGAGATCCGCGATCATGCCGATTCCCATTCCTGACTCACGGGCCGCGCTCTGGGCGGCGGCGAGGGAGCGCTCGGTCAGCCATTGCAGGAAGGCGTGGAACACCACCTCATGCGCATGCTCCTGCGCAAATGCCTTCACGGCAGGTGCCTGCGGGTGCCGATAGGCCTCCGGCCAGCCCTGCCAGCCGCGCGGTGCGCCGAGGCTCTGCGCGAAATGCGCGTGCAGCGCCTCATAGGTCGCATGCTCTTCAAGCAGCGCCCCGCCCTCGGCGCGATAGCGGGCGAAATCAGCGCGCAGATCGAGCGGCCCCTCGGTGGTGAAACGCTCATAGAGCCGGCGCAGCGCATCGCGCTTGGCACCCCCCTCCCGGGCCCAGTCGATCAAGGGCGCGCCGGGCATGTCGCAGCGGGCGATGGCGGCGAATTCCGCGTCGAACACGGCCTCGGGATCGGCCATGAGCACGTTGTGGAACAGCCGTGTCGAGGGGGCATAGGGGCTCGAACGCCCCGGATCGGAGGTATAGAGCGCATGGGACGGGCTGACCGCCACGGCATCCGCCCCGGCTTCGCCCAAAGCCCGGGCATAATCGCGCAGGGAGCCGGCATCGCCGAAGCTCGAATAGGGTGTCGGCGGCAGGGCGTAGATCTGCGCTGCAACGCCGAACGCCTTGCGTGTCTCGCCATCCGTTTCCCCGATCGCATCGACGAGACCATAGGCGCGGATCGGGGCCACGGCCAGGGTGAGGGTGTCACCGTCGAGTTCGACCAGATGATAGCCGGGTTCGAGGATGGGCGGGATGGTCATGCCGCCGGCACTGGGCGCCAGCCGCATCTCGCGACGCTCGCCGGTCTCCAGCCGCAGATGCGCGACGGCGTGATGGGCGAGGTCGGGCGGCAGCAATGTCGGCGCGCCGCAATCCGTGGTCAGAAAGCGCAGGCCCGCGCCTGATTGCATGGCGTGGAGTGCGGCGAAACTCTCCTCGATCTCTTCCTGCGAACCCGCAGCATAGCCGACCGCGTTGAGCGCCGCACGCAGCGTATCGTCGCCCACCTCGCGCCGCTCACCTCGATAATCGGTCCAGGCGAGTATCAGGCCGGCGGCCTGGGCGAGATCGCGCAAATCATTCATCGTCAAGCGTTCTCCTCTAACCAGAGAATGGTCGAGTGGCGCTGAAGTTCCTTGCGCACCAGCCCGCGACCGACCCAATGTACGGGTGTAACCTCCGGGAAATCCTTGCCCGAGAGTTTCACCGGATCATCGGAGAGATTGCAAGCCAGCGTCATCACACCCCCGTAGGAGAGCCGCCAGCGGGCGATCACGGCCTTGTCGCCGATCACCTCCGCCCCCAGCGATTCCACGCCATCGAGATGCGGCGCGATGCGGGTGCGGCGGATGCCGAGCAGGGTGCGGTAGAGGTCTTCGCGGGCCATGTCGCCCCCCTCCCCCGCGATGACCGGGCGCGAGCGCTCGAAGGTCTCGGGATCATTGGGATCGGGGATCATTTCGCGCTTGTGCGGATCGGCGAATTCGGGAAAGGCGGCGAATTCCTGCCGGCGCCCGTCGCGCACCAGCGGCGCGAGGCCGGGATGGTGATCCGTGAAGAAGAGAAACGGCTCGGTCGAGCCCGTCTCCTCGCCCATGAAGATCATCGGGATCTGCGGGGCCAGGAGCAACAAGGCGATCGCCGCTTCCAGCGCCGGCTTGTCGGCCAGGGTGGTGAGGCGTTCGCCGAAGGCGCGGTTGCCGATCTGGTCGTGGTTCTGGAGATGGTTGACGAAGGCGGTCGGCGGCAGATGCGCGCTCGCACCGCCACGCGGCTCGTCCGATCCGGGCGGCGTCTCGCCCTGATAGACGAAACCCTGCGCCAGCGAGCGGGCGAGCTTCTGCGTCGTTCTCTCGGTGAAACCGGCGTAATAGCCGGCACTCTCGCCGGTCAGCAGCACATGCACGCAGTGATGGAAATCGTCGTTCCATTGTCCGTCGAAGGGGCCTCTGAGCGGCTTGGGATCATTGTGCTCGTTCTCGAGGATGAGATGGACGTGGCGCCCCTCCTCCACCGTCTCGCGCACGGCCTGCCCGACCTCCTCCAGCCAGTCACCGTCATGGATGGCGTGGACGGCATCGAAGCGCAGCCCGTCGAAACGGTATTCCATCAGCCAGTAGAGCACGTTCTCCTTGAAGAAGCGCCGCAGTTCCGGCTGCCTGAAATCGAGCGCCGCGCCCCAGGGCGTCTCGATATCGCCGCGGAAGAATTCCGGCGCATAGGCATGCAGGTAGTTCCCGTCAGGGCCGAAATGGTTGTAGACCACGTCGAGGAAGATGTTCAGCCCCAGCTCATGCGCGCGGTCGATCAGCGCCTTGAGATCATGCGGATCGCCATAGGCGGTATCGGGCGCAAAGGGCAGCACCCCGTCATAACCCCAGTTGCGGCGACCGGGAAAATCGGCGATCGGCATCAGCTGGATGGCGGTCACGCCGATATCGGCGATGGCCGGGAGATGTTCGGCGACGCCCGCATAGCCGCCGAGCAGCCCGGCATGCAGTTCGTAGATGACGCTGTCCTGCCAGGGCCGCCCCTTCCATTCGGGATAGCGCCAGGCATAGGTTTCCGCATCATGGACGATGCTGCGATCATGCACGTCGGGGGTTTGCAGCCGTGAGGCGGGATCGGGCACCAGCAGCCCGTCCTGCAGCCGGTAACGATAGCGCGCACCGGCGCCGCATTCCGCCTCGACCGTGAACCAGCCGGCCGCGTCGCGCTGCATCGGGATCGGATCCCAATCCTCCACCATCAGCGCCACGCGCTCCTGCGCCGGTGCGAAGAAGCGAAAACGCGTGCGGTTGCGCGCCTGGATCAGGGCCCCCGCCGTGATCGGAAACTGAAAAGCGGTCATTCCTCTTCCCCTTCGCATTCCGCCACCAGCAGCACGGCGGAACGCTCACTCACCCCGTAGGTCTCCCCTTCGACAGGCCCTTCCGGCTCGTGCGGGCGGGCGCTGTCGATCAGAAGACGCCACGCGGCGGGTGGTTGTGGCAAGCGGAAATCGAGCGCAGTGCCGGACGCATTCATCAGGAAAAGCACCATCTCGATGCGTCCGTCCGGTTTGACATGCGCCCTGCGCATGGTCAGGGCACGCCGTTCCTGATCATCCCAGTCCTCCGGCGAGGGTATCGCGGCGTTTTCGTCGAACCAGTCGATATCCTTGATCCCCGGCGCCAGATCGACGCCATAGAGGAAGCGGCGCGAGCGCAGGCCGGGATAGGCGCGCCGCAAGGCGATCAGGCGCGCCACATAATCGGTCAGCGCCTCGCCCTCTTCGGATTTGGCCCTGGACCAGTCGATCCAGGAAATCTCGTTATCCTGGGCATAGGCGTTGTTGTTGCCCCCCTGGCTGCGCCCGAACTCGTCGCCGGCGAGCAGCATCGGGGTGCCGAGCGAGGCAAACAGCGTGGTCAGCATCGAGCGCATCACGCGCAGGCGCGTCTCGCGGATGGTCTCGTCATCGGTCTCGCCCTCGGCACCCCAGTTGCGCGAATAATTCTCGGAATGGCCGTCCCGGTTATCCTCGCCATTGGCCTCGTTGTGCTTTTCCTCGTAGGCCGTGATGTCCGCGACGGTGTAGCCGTCATGGGCGGCGATGAAGTTCAGCGATGCCCAGGGCCGGCGCGCACGGCGATCGAACAGATCCCCCGATCCGGTCAGGCGCGAGGCCATTTCAGGCCGCATCCCCGGATCCTCGCGCCAGTAACGGCGCACGCTGTCGCGGTAGCGATCATTCCATTCGGCGAAGCCCGGCGGGTGGTGGCCGAGCTGGTAGCCGCCGGGGCCGATATCCCAGGGTTCCGAGATCAGCTTCTTGCGCTGGAGCACCGGATCCTGGCGCAGCGCGTCGAAGAAGCCGGCGCCGGGGTCGAAGCCATGCGGTTCGCGCCCGAGCGTCACGCCGAGATCGAAGCGGAACCCGTCCACGCGATACGATGTCGCCCAGTAGCGCAGGCTGTCCATCACCATCTGCAGGACGCGCGGATTGGACAGGTTCACCGTGTTGCCGGTGCCGGTATCGTTGATGCAATGGCGCGGATTCTCCGGCAGCAGGCGGTAATAGCTGGCATTGTCGAGGCCGCGCCAGGAGAGCGTCGGCCCGAGCTCGCCGCCCTCGGCGGTGTGGTTGTAGACGACGTCGAGGATCACCTCGATCCCCGCCGCGTGCAATTGCCGGATGGCGATGCGCAGCTCGTCCTGATCGCCCGGCTTCGCCATGTAGCGGCTTTCCGGCGCGAAGAAGGAGAGCGTGTTGTAGCCCCAGTAATTGGTCAGTTTCTTCTCCTGCAGGAAGCGATCCTGCAAGATGGCGTGGATCGGCATCAGTTCGACGCTGGTGATGCCCAGCCGCTTGAGATGGGCGATCACCGCAGGATGACCGAGGGCCGCATAGGTGCCGCGCTCGGGCACCCGCACCTCTTCCATCAGTTTGGTGAAGCCCTTCACATGGGCCTCGTAGATCACCGTCTCCTCCCACGGGATATCCGGCGAGCGGTCGTCGCCCCAGTTGAAACTGTCATCGATGACGACGGATTTCGGCACGGCGGGCGCGCTGTCGCGCCGGTCGAAGGAGAGATCGGCGCGCGGAGAATTCACGCGGTAGCCGAACAAGGCGTCGCTCCAGCGCGTCTCCCCGTGCAGACCCTTGGCATAGGGATCGATCAAAAGCTTGCTGGGGTTGAAGCGATGCCCGTTTGCGGGCTCGTAGGGCCCGTGCGCGCGGTAGCCGTAGAGCAGCCCCGCGCGCACATGCGGCAGATAGCCGTGCCAGATCTCGTCGGTCCATTCCGGCATCTCGTAGCGCGCGATCTCGCGTCGCCCGGTCTCGTCGAAGATGCACAGATCGATCCGCTCGGCATGGGCGGAATAGACCGCGAAGTTCACGCCGAGCCCGTCCCAGGTCGCACCGAGGGGGTAAGGCGAGCCGGGAGAAAGCCTGTCGGGCAGGGTCGGCATGTTTTATCTCATCCTTCGAAGCGGAAGATGGTGAGGGAAAGCGGCGGCAGGGTCAGATCAAGCGAATTGTCTTGACCATGCGCCGGGGCGGCATCGGTGGCGACGGCGCCGCCATTGCCGGCATTTGAGCCGCCATAGATCGCGGCATCGGAATTGAGGATCTCGCGCCAGCGCCCCGCCTGCGGCACGCCGATCGCGTAATGCGTCCGCGTCACCGGCGTCATGTTGAGCACGCACAGCAGCGTGGGCGCATCCGGGGCCTTGCGCAGCCAGGCGAAGACGCTGTTGGTCGCGTCATCCCCGATCACCCAGGCGAAACCGGCGGGATCGGCATCGCTGCGATGCAGGGCCGGCTCGCGGGCATAGAGCCGGTTGAGATCGCGCACCAGCATTTGCAGCCCGGCATGGCCCTCATCCTGCAACAGCGCCCAGTCGATCTCGCCGTCATGGCCCCATTCGCGATGCTGGCCGATCTCGCAGCCCATGAAGAGCAGCTTCTTGCCGGGATGGCTCCACATGAAGGAAAGATAGGCGCGCAGGTTGGCCAGTTTCTGCCAGGCGTCACCGGGCATCTTGCCGATCAGCGAACCCTTGCCGTGGACGACCTCGTCATGGGAAATCGGCAGCACGAAATGTTCGGAGAAGGCATAGACCAGGCCGAAGGTCATCTCGTTATGGTGGTAGGAGCGGTAGAGCGATTCACGCGCAATGTATTGCAGCGTGTCGTGCATCCAGCCCATGTTCCACTTGTAATCGAAGCCGAGCCCGCCTTCCGAAACCGGGTGCGACACACCCGGAAAGGCGGTGGATTCCTCGGCGATGGTCACCGCCCCGGGGGCGCGCTCGCGCACGATCGTATTGAAGCGCTTGAGGAAATCGATCGATTCCAGGTTCTCCCGCCCGCCATGGATATTGGGCACCCATTGTCCGTGCTCGCGGCTGTAATCGCGATAGAGCATCGAGGCGACCGCATCGACGCGCAGCCCGTCCACATGGAAGCGCTCCAGCCAGTAGAGCCCGCTGGCGATGAGGAAGCCCTGCACCTCGCGGCGGCCGAGATTGTAGATGTAGGTGTTCCAGTCCTGATGAAACCCCTCGCGCGGATCCGCATGCTCATAGAGCGCCGTCCCGTCGAAACGCGCCAGCCCGTGCGGATCGGTGGGGAAATGGGCGGGCACCCAGTCGACGATGATCCCGATCCCGGCGCGGTGCGCGGCATTGACGAAGCGCGCAAATCCTTCAGCCGTGCCGTAGCGCGCGCTCGGCGCGAACAGCCCGAGCGGCTGGTAGCCCCAGGAGCCGCCGAAAGGATGCTCGGCGATGGGCATGAATTCGATATGGGTGAAGCCGAGATCGGCGACATAGGGGATCAGCCGCTCCACCAGCGCATCCCAGTCGAGCACGCCGCTATGGTCACCCTCCGGGCGCAGCCACGAGGCGGGGTGCACCTCGTAGATCGACATCGGCGCATCCGGCGCCTGGCGCGCCGCGCGCCCGGCCATCCACTCCTCGTCCGTCCAGCGGAAGGAGAACGGCTCCGCCACGATGGAGCCCGTTGCCGGCGGCATTTCCGTGCGCCGGGCCAGCGGATCGGCCTTGAGCGGCAGGGTCTGCCCCTCGCGCCCGACGATCTCGTATTTGTAGCGCTCGCCCGCCTTCAGGCGCGGCACGAACAGTTCCCACACGCCGGAATCGTGGCGCAGGCGCATGGGATGGCGCCGCCCGTCCCAGGAATTGAAATCACCGACGACGGAGACGCGCCGCGCATTCGGCGCCCAGACCGAGAAGGCGACGCCGGGCACGCCCTCCACCTCGGTCACGACCGAGCCAAGGCGCTCGGGCAGCTCCCAATGCGCGCCTTCCGACATCAGATGCAGATCGAGATCGCCCAGAATGAGGCCGAACGCGTAAGGATCCTCCGCCTCGTGCATGCCGGCGGGCCAGTGCACGCGCAGGCGATAGGGCCGGCGCGCGCCGATGATCCCGGCAAACAGCCCGTCACTGACTTCGTCGAGCGTGGCCAGCACGGCGGAACCGTCACACGCCACCACCTCCACCTTCTGCGCCCCGGGCTGGAAGCTGCGCACGATGCAGCCCGCCTCGCTGTCATGAGGCCCGAGAAAGGCGAAGGGGTCGGTCAGCCGCCCCGACAGGGCGTCGAGGGCAGCATGTTCGAGACCATGCAGTGCGGGATGGCGTATATCGCTCACGCAGTCTCCTTTCCGTCGTCGAGCAGGCGCCGGGCGACGCCGGCAAAGCCCTGAAGGGGAACGTCGAGCCAGGCGGGACGGTTCGCCGCCTCGTAGCAGATTTCGTAAGCCGCCTTCTCCAGGATGAAGAGGTCGAGCAGGTTCTGCTCGGAGAGAGCCTCCGGATTGCCGGCGCGATAGGCCTCGGTGAAGGCCGCTTCGGCCTCGGCCCGGAACAGGTCGCGCAGATGATCGACGCGATGCTCCGTGATCGGCCCGCGCGGGGTGTGGCGGTGCTTGACCAGGTTCGAGGCTGCGTAATCGAAGGAGCGGATCAGCCCGGCCACGTCGCGCAGGGGGCTCGCCTTGGCGCGGCGCTCCTCCAGCGGGCGGGCGGGCTCGCCCTCGAAATCGATGAAGACCACGTCGCCTCCGGCAACCAGCACCTGTCCGAGATGCAGGTCCCCGTGGATGCGCGTGCGCAGCCGCCCGTCGAACAGCGCGGCCCGATCGTCGATCAGGGCGAGCAATTCGTCGCGGCGGGCGACGAGCGCGGCCACATCATCGGCCTCGTCACCGGCCCATTCACGCTTCTCGATCACCTTGAAGGCCGCACGCACCTGGCTCTCGACGGAGCGCCGCAGGGCCGTGACATCGGTCTTGCCCGCGATTTCGGGGGCGAAGGCGCCCTCCTCCACAGGTGCGGCGGCGAGGATGCGATGCATTTCCGCCAGGCGCGTGCCGAGATTGCCGGCGAAGTTGCGGTAGCTTTCGAACAGGTCTTCCGCCTGATCGACCTCCTCCTCGGTCACGGTCGAGAGCTCGTCGATGGTGCGGTCGAGATAGTTCAGCGTCCAGTCCCAGCCATCGCCCTGGTTGAGCTGGTAGCCCTGCGCGATGGCGATGGTCGTCGGCACGCCCTCCGCCGAGACATGGCGCACCTCGCCGAGCAGCGGCGCGGCATTGGCAAAGCCCGCGCGGGTGAGGTAGCGGCTCATCTCGGCTTCCGGATGGGCCCCGCTGGTGAGCTTGCGCAGGAGCTTGATGACGACCTCACGGCCCACGATCAGCGTCGAATTGCTCTGCTCGGCGCCGAGCCATTCGATCTCGGCATCCGCCGGCACGTCGAGCGCGGACAGCGTCTCCTCGCGCTCGAAGACGAGTTCGCCCCGCTCGATCGGCATCACCGCACCGGTGCGCAGCTTGTCCATCAGCGCATGGCCGAAGCCGGGCATGACGAAGCCGTCGGTGAGATAGCCCACGCGGCGGTTCTGGCGCACGCGCGCCATGGCGAGTTGCGGCGCGAAGGGCGGCATCGGCTTGTCGTCCCAGGCGACTGCCAGCGGCAGGGTGTATTTCTCGACACCGGCATCCGTCTCGACATCGCAAACGGTCAGGATGACAGGCCCGTCCGCGCTCTCCAGTGTCACCGCTGCATCGACACGCGCGCCCTTGAAAGCGGCATCCTTGCCCTGGAACCAGCGGCGCTGCGGGATGTATTGCGGCAGCACGTCGCTCTCGAGCGTCTCGCGCGTCTTCTCGCGGGTGCCGGGCTTGAGCACGTCGGCGACACCGCTGCGCAGCACGAAGGTGAGATGCTCCGGCTCCAACCCCGCCGTCGCGGAACTCCACATCGGCGGCTCGACCGCGTCGCTGAGTTCGAACCAGTAGAATCCGAAGGGCGGCAGCGAGAGCAGGTACGGCAATTGCCCGATCGTCGGGAAGGAAGCCCCGCCCGACATCTCCACCGGCGTCTTGCCGGCGAATTCCGCCAGGTTGAGCTCCACCGCCTGCGCCTGCCGCGAGACGTTCGCGACGCACAGGATGCGCTCGCCGTCATGCTCGCGCAGATAGGCCAGGATCTTGCGGTTGGCCGGGCGCAGGAAGCGGATCGTACCGCGCCCGAAAGCCTGGTGCTGCTTGCGCACGGCGAGCATCCGCCGCATCCAGTTCAGCAGGGAATTGGGATCGCGCAGCTGCGATTCCACATTCACCCGGTCATAGCCGTAGAGCGGATCCATGATCACCGGCAGCGACAGCCGCGCCGGGTCGGAGCGCGAGAAACCGCCATTGCGGTCGCTCGACCATTGCATCGGCGTGCGCACGCCGTCGCGATCACCGAGATAGATGTTGTCGCCCATGCCGATCTCGTCGCCGTAATAGATCACCGGCGTGCCGGGCATGGTGAAGAGCATCGAATGCATCAGCTCGATGCGCCGCCTGTCGCGCTCCATCAGCGGCGCGAGGCGGCGGCGGATGCCGAGATTGATGCGCGCGCGCCGATCCGAGGCGTAGGTCTCCCAGAGGTAATCGCGCTCCTGATCGGTGACCATTTCGAGGGTGAGCTCGTCATGGTTGCGCAGGAAGATCGCCCATTGGCAATTCTCGGGGATTTCCGGCGTCTGGCGCATGATGTCGGTGATCGGGAAGCGGTCTTCCTGCGCGATCGCCATGTACATGCGCGGCATCAGCGGGAAGTGGAAGGCCATGTGGCATTCGTCGCCGTCGCCGAAATAATCCTGCGTATCCTCCGGCCATTGATTGGCCTCGGCCAGCAGCATCCGGTCGGGATAGGTCCTGTCCACCTCGGTGCGGATCTGCTTGAGGATGTCGTGGGTCTCGGGCAGATTCTCGTTATTGGTGCCCTCGCGCTCGACGAGATAGGGCACCGCGTCGAGCCGCAGGCCGTCCACGCCGATATCGAGCCAGAAGCGCATCACGCTGAGCACTTCCTTGAGCACGCGCGGATTGTCGAAATTGAGATCCGGCTGGTGGCTGTAGAAGCGGTGCCAGTAATAGGCCTGCGCCTCCTCGTCCCAGGACCAGTTCGACTTTTCCGTATCGAGGAAGATGATGCGGGTACCGGTATATTTCTTATCCGTATCCGACCAGACGTAGAAGTCGCGCGCCGCCGAGCCGGGCTTGGCCTTGCGCGCCTTCTGGAACCAGGGATGCTGGTCGGAGGTGTGGTTGATCACCAGCTCGGTGATCACCCGGATGCCGCGCTTGTGCGCTTCCTGCACGAAGCGCTTGAAATCGCCCATCTTGCCGTATTCCGGATGCACGCCGCGATAATCGGCGATGTCATAGCCGTCATCGCGGCGCGGCGAGGGGTAGAACGGCAGCAGCCAGATGCAGGTGACGCCGAGTTCGGCGACATAGTCGAGCTTCTTCAACAGCCCCGCGAAATCGCCGATGCCGTCATCATTGGCATCGAAAAACGACTTCACGTGCAGCTGATAGATAACCGCATCCTTGTACCATTGCGGATCGTTATCGACATTGGCGATCTTCTTTTTGGAGGACACGTCAGCTTCTCCTGTGCGGACGGATACGCCAGATGGCGAAGGGGTAATCGGCGGGGTCGAGGCGGATATGCTGGTGCTTGCCCCACCAGGTGAAGGCACGATCAGCGATCAGATCCTCGACATCGAGCGCGCCGTCATCACCGATCCCGAACTCCCAGAGCGGGATCTCGATCCCGGCTTCCTGCGGGTGATACGGATCGAGATTGACCGCGACGAGGATCATCTCGTCACCCTCGCGCGAGGGCTTGCCGTAATAGAGGATATGCTCGTTGGCGGCATTGTAGAAGCGCACGTTGAGATGCGTGTGCAGGGCGGGGTTGGCCTTGCGGATGCGGTTGAGCCGCGCGATGTCGGGCACGATGTTGCCCGGCGCGTTCCAGTCGCGCACGCGAATCTCGTATTTCTCCGAATCCTTGTATTCCTCCTTGCCCGGAACCGGCTCGGATTCGAGCAGTTCATAGCCGGAATACACACCCCACAGCCCCGACAAAGTCGCCGCGAGGCAGGCGCGGATGAGGAACCCGGCGCGGCCCGAGCGCTGCAGGTAGACCGGGTTGATATCGGGCGTGTTGACGAAGAAATGCGGCCGGTAGAAATCCTTCGGCGCTTCCTGCGCCAGCTCCTCCAGATAGCTCTGCAGCTCGTATTTCGTATTGCGCCAGGTAAAGTAGGTATAGCTTTGCGAGAACCCCACCTTGGCCAGATGATACATCATCTTGGGCCGCGTGAAGGCCTCGGAGAGGAAGATCACGTCCGGATGGCGCCCGCGCACCTCCCCGATCATCCACTCCCAGAAGGGCAGCGGCTTGGTGTGCGGATTGTCGACGCGAAACGTCTTCACCCCCTCCCCGACCCAGAAGAGCACGACATCGCGCAGCGCGATCCAGAGATCGGGGACCGAATCGTCCTTGTAGAAATCGACATTGACGATGTCTTCGTATTTCTTCGGCGGGTTCTCCGCATATTTGATCGTGCCGTCAGGGCGGTAATCGAACCAGCCGGGATGCTGCTTCAGCCAGGGGTGATCCGGCGAGCACTGGATGGCGAAATCGAGCGCGAGTTCGAGCCCGTGCGCCATCGCCGCGTCGCGCAGCGCGCGGAAATCCTCCAGCGTGCCGAGTTCCGGATGCAGCGCGTCATGCCCGCCATCCTCCGAGCCGATCGCATAGGGCGAGCCGACATCGTCGGGCCCCGGCGTCAGCGTGTTGTTGCGGCCCTTGCGGTTCTTGCGCCCGATCGGGTGGATCGGCGTGAAATAGAGCACGTCGAAGCCCATGTCGCGCACGCGCGGCAATTGCGGGATCACGTCGCGCAGGGTGCCGTGGCGGTCCGGGTCATCCGTCTGCGACCGCGGGAAGATCTCGTACCAGCTCGCGAACAGGGCCTGCTGGCGCTCGGCATCGACCGGCTGGACCACGCTCTGCGCGCTGAACGGTCGGTCATCGGCCTCCTGCATCAGCGCGCGGGCCTCGATGCCGAGCAGGATCTCGACCTGCTCGGCCTGATCCGCGTGATCGAGATCGACGAGAATATCGGTAAGCCGCGCTTTCAGATCGCCCTTGACGCGCGCACGCGCCTCTTCGACCAGCAGCCGCCCCTCCCGCAGATCGAGGGCGATATCCACCCCGGCATCGCTCTTCTTGGCGAGATCGCGCGCGTAGGTCGCATAGCGATCGAACCAGGCCTCGACGACGTATTCGTGCCGCCCCATCCGCTCCAGATGCAGCGCCGCGCGGAAGCGGTCATTGCCCTGGGGCAACATCGGGGCCGTGCGCCAGACATCCTCGTCGAGGGCGCGCCAGCGCAGTTCCACGCCGAGCACCTCGTGGCCGTCCATGAAGGCATCGGTCTCCACGGTGATCGAATCGCCGACGATGCGTTTCACCGGGTAGCGCCCGGCATCGATGCAGGGTGACAGGGCCTCGACGACGATGCGCGGCGCCGCGCCTGCCGTCTTGGCGGCGCGCTTGCCGGTGGCGCGGGGGAGTTTCACGGGCTTGGCGCGCGTTGCTGTCGCGAGCAGCACCGCACCGGGCTCGAGCGTGAAGGTATCGCCGGCGGAATCGCTGGTATCGCCGCCCTCCAACGGCACGAAACCGGCAAATTCCCCGCCCATCTGCGCCCGCAGCTTGGTCGCGCCGACATCGTGGCCCGCCAGCAGATCGGGATTGACGAGCACGAGCAGCGCCTCCTGCGCCACGCGCGGATCGGCCGGCGTGCGCAGGATCCCCGTCGCCTGGGCGGAGGGCCCGGTGAGTGCACGCAGCCGACCGGGCCGGGCGAGCGCCGGGAGCTTCGCGATCAGCGCGTTGATATCGCGCACGCGCTGCGCAATCTCCGCCGGCGCCTCCTGCGCCATCTGCGCACCATCCTCCGGACGGCTCTCGATCGCATCGAGCGGGCGGCGGGCGGCGTATTCGAAACCCATCGGCATCAGCATGCCGCAGCCGAGCCCCGCCGCGAGCCGCAAGGCGCGGTCATAGGCCGGCAGCAGCGCCCGGGCATCCCCGACGCGCTCCGCCAGACGGGTGGCGAAGGGCGCTTCCGGCATGGTCATGACGGGTGCGATGGCCGAGAGCGCCGCATGCTCCTCGACAAGCCAGGGCGCGCGCCCGTCCCACCAGGGCAGCGAGGAGAGCAGGTAATCGAAGCCACAGCCGGCAAGCCCGAGCGCGTCGGAACGCGGCAAGCCCGTCGTATCGGCGATGACGAGTGCGTCCGGGCGATGCGCGCGCATCGTCTCGATGATCCAGCGCCACAGATCAGCCGATGCCGCATTGGGGCGCACGGCGCGAAAACCCTTGACCCCGGCCTGTGCCCAGGCGGCGATGCGGGGCTCCCAATAGGCCTTCAGCCATGCGAGCGCATCGTCATCGAGCCGCGACCAGGCCGCACCCTGCGCCGTGGCCGGGCGGCGCGGATCGACCGGCCCGCCCGCCGCCTCGCGCCGCACGGTGAAGCGATCCGGCGCCGCTTCCACCTGCGGATGCTCCAGCGCGAATTGCTGGGGCGCGAAATCGATCAGCAGCGAAAGCCCCCGGCCCTGCGCCTCGCGCGCGACATGCTCCAGCGCGAGCGGCAGCGCGTCGGCGAAGCCGAGCCCCTCATCCGCGGCATCATGATCGACGGGAAAGAAGACATCGCCCGTGCGGCCCGCGCGAAAAGGCGGCGAGAGCGCCACATGGTCGAAGCCGAGAGCGCGCGCATGATCGAACAGCGCGACCACCTCGGCGCCGGATCCCGCCGCCTTGTGATGCAGATAATAGATGCGCGGATGCGCCGTCATCATTTGCTTCGCCATAGGTCCCCATTCGACTCTGTCACCTGTTCACCCCACCGACGCCGCAACAGAGCGGCGCCGAGCTGACAGGCACGCCGGCTCGCACGCCCACCCGGCCCTGCCGCATTGCAAGAGGTGGACCGCGACCGCAACGAACCTGAAGAGCGTTTTTTCTCGCCCCGCGCATGAAGGGAAACGGTGTTCCACCGGCCACGGTTCCCCGTTCTTGCCTTCCAACTGAAATTGCGAAGCTTTTTTCATGGATGCAAGCGCGCATGACGGTCTTTGCGCACGTATTTTGAGCGGCTCCGCCCGACCGGTGCGGATGAAGGGATCGGCGGTGCCCGCCCTCAGCGCCCGGCGGCACCCAGGCGCCGCTCGGCAAAGGCGACCGCGACATCCTGCGGCGACACG